>NZ_WPDC01000009.1:0-75582 GCF_035615595.1 Vibrio sp. R-1
TCGATTTTAATTCACTATTTCTCAGGAATAGACAACAGCACTAATAGCGCGCCATCACCACCAAATTCGAGTGGGGCTTGGTGGAACGCCAGCACATCGGGGTGCTGCGCCAACCAGAGTGGGACGTTCTGTTTCAAGATGTGTTTGCCAATGCCATGCTGTACGCAAGCACAATGCACATTCTCTTTTAGGCAGTAGGCGATCATCGCTCCCAATTCGCGTTTCGCTTCTTGCTGAGTCATGCCGTGCATATCCAAAAACACATCGGGCACATACACACCGCGGCGTAGCCTTTTCACTTCGTACTTGGAGACATCACTGCGCGCATAACGGGTCGGCCCTTCATCCGTCAGATGAGGCATAAACTCGTCAGAAAAATAGAAATCATTGTCGGAGGCTTCACGCTCGGTACGGCGGATTTCTTTTTGCTTGGGATTTCTGTTTGGTGCGTGGAGTATGGTATCCTGACGCAACTTTTTTACGCCCTTTACTTCGTCACGAAACAGTGAGAAATCGTCGTCAAGATTATCTTTATCGTTGTTGTTATGGGTAATTCGGTGATCGTTTTTGCTCATTAGGGTGACGTGTTTTTGTTACTGTAAATGGATGACGCGGTATTGTAGCGCTTTTTGGAGGCAATTTTGGATAAGATTTTCGTTGAGGAAGCGGTTTCTGAACTGCATACCTTGCAAGACATGATTCGTTGGACTGTGAGTCGATTTAACGCTGCGAACCTGTTTTATGGTCAAGGCACGGACAACGCTTGGGATGAAGCGGTACAACTCATTCTGCCAACGCTCTATCTGCCGATTGATGTGCCTCCGCATGTGCTGAGTTCGCGCTTAACCAGCAGCGAGCGTTTACGTGTGGTAGAACGCGTGATCAAACGTATTAACGATCGTACCCCCGTGGCGTATCTGACCAACAAAGCGTGGTTCTGTGGCCTTGAGTTTTTCGTTGACTCGCGAGTACTGGTTCCGCGTTCGCCGATCGGTGAGCTGATCCAAAACCGCTTTGAACCTTGGTTGACAGAAGAGCCAACCCGCATCATGGATCTGTGTACTGGCAGCGGTTGTATCGCGATTGCTTGTGCCAATGCTTTCCCAGAAGCAGAAGTCGATGCGATTGATATTTCAGTCGATGCGCTGAACGTCGCCGAGCAAAACATTCAAGATCACGGTCTAGAACAGCAAGTTTTCCCTATCCGTTCCGATCTGTTCCGTGATTTGCCGCAAGAGCAGTATGACCTGATTGTGACCAATCCACCTTATGTGGATCAGGAAGATATGGATAGCTTGCCGAGTGAGTTCCGTCATGAACCTGAGCTCGGTCTTGCTGCGGGTAGTGATGGTTTGAAACTGGCTCGCCGTATTCTGGCTAATGCCCCACTGTATCTAAAAGAGAACGGGATTTTGGTGTGTGAGGTTGGTAACTCCATGGTGCATATGATGGAACAGTACCCGCACATCCCATTTACGTGGTTAGAGTTTGAAAATGGCGGTCACGGCGTATTTTTGCTGACTCGTGAACAGCTTATCGACTGTGCGGCGGATTTTGCGCTGTACAAAGATTAATGATGACACGCTGAATGGATGCCAACGCCGACCTTTGAGTCGGCGTTTTTTATGGCATATAAACAGCCGAAAGACCTTGGACAAGGTAGTGAATAACAGCATTAGCCCGTGAAAACGGTCGAATCTGGTCATTTTTAGGACTTTACATCACCAAGCATTAACGCCACTATGAAGCCACGAAGAACAGTTAATCAGTGAAACTGGAGTTTCACTGTGCATTGAGGAAGTCATGGCAGGAAACAGTATCGGACAACATTTCCGAGTCACCACATTCGGAGAAAGTCACGGTATCGCACTGGGATGTATTGTCGATGGTTGCCCACCGGGGCTCACCATCAGCGAAGCGGATTTACAAGTGGATCTTGACCGTCGTCGCCCCGGCACATCGCGTTATACCACCCAGCGTCGCGAGCCGGATGAAGTCAAAATTCTCTCTGGTGTGTTTGAGGGCAAAACCACAGGCACATCGATTGGGCTATTGATCGAAAACACTGACCAACGCTCTAAAGATTATTCGGATATTAAAGACAAATTCCGTCCCGGACATGCGGACTACACCTATCATCAAAAATACGGTGTACGGGATTACCGTGGCGGCGGCCGTTCATCGGCACGTGAAACCGCCATGCGTGTTGCGGCGGGAGCGATTGCCAAAAAATACCTGCAGCAAGAGTTTGGCATTGAAGTGCGTGCTTACTTGTCGCAAATGGGGGAGGTCGCGATTGATAAAGTGGATTGGAATGAGATTGAAAACAACGATTTCTTCTGCCCTGATGTCGATAAAGTGGCTGCGTTTGACGAGCTGATCCGCGAGCTGAAAAAAGAAGGCGATTCGATCGGCGCGAAAATCCAAGTGGTCGCTACAGGCGTGCCGGTTGGCTTGGGTGAGCCTGTGTTTGATCGCTTGGATGCGGATATTGCCCATGCCTTGATGAGCATCAACGCCGTGAAAGGAGTCGAGATTGGTGATGGCTTTGATGTGGTGCGCCAAAAAGGCAGTCAACATCGTGATCCGCTCACTCCACAAGGGTTCCGCTCTAACCATTCCGGTGGCATTTTAGGCGGCATCTCTAGCGGGCAAGATATTGTTGCTAATATTGCGTTGAAGCCAACGTCCAGCATTACCGTGCCGGGTGAAACAATTGACGTCAACGGTGAGCCAACCGAGCTTATCACCAAAGGTCGTCATGACCCTTGTGTGGGGATTCGCGCCGTACCGATTGCAGAAGCCATGTTGGCGATTGTGCTGATGGATCATCTGCTGCGTCATCGTGGTCAGAACCAAGGTGTCGTAACGACAACACCGAAAATTTAGTGATGCGCTAAATCCTGTAAATAGCCCAACGCCCTCGATTGAGGGCGTTGTCATATCCGCTTAATTTACTGCCGGGGGCAGGTTAGTGAATGGAGTTCTCGGTTTCTAAATGGAAAGAGGGCAGACGCCATTTAAAACGCACCGCAGCCATCCGCAAAGTGTAACCGACCACCAGAGTGACCACTGTGCTCACCACATCACTGACACCAAATTCAAGCAAGACGAGATACAGTCCTGATGCCAACAGAGCAATCGAGGCGTACAACTCTTCATGCAATACCAAAGGCGGTTGACGGCAGATTAAATCGCGCAGCAAACCACCAAACACGCCAGTGACTACCGCAGAAACTAAACAGATGCCGGGGTGCAGTCCCATGCGCATCGCTACTTGCGTACCGATGATCGAAAACACAATCAGCCCTAGCGCATCAAGACGAATAAACAGGCCTTTGAGCTTGATGACCCACTTATAGACCCAAGTGGTCAGCACGCCCGCGACACAAGTAATCGCCAGATATTCAGGATTTTTTACCCAGCCGAGTGGGTAGTGGCCCAGCAAAATATCGCGCACTGTACCACCGCCAATCGCAGTAGCGCTGGCAACCAGCATGACGCCAAACCAGTCCATTTTGCGACGGCCGGCACTCAAGGCTCCGGTCATGGCTTCCGCCGTGATCCCAATGATATACAAAACACTCAGCAGCATGCATCACCTCATTCAACAGCAGAGGATATATACCCTTCCTACTTGAGGCTGCAGCGGTGTTGGCTATGTTCGTTCACCCCAATCACATAGTTTACCTATGCTTCTAGGGATGAACTTATGGGCCGTCTACCTACAACGCCAAGTAGTTTGGTATAGAAAAATTAAGGCGAAATTCTAGGTTTTATCTTAGGGAATAAACAATGATTTTTTATAAGGTGAAGGTGGCTTTAATTAGTAAAACTAATGTCTTGCCGATTGTTCTCATTCCAATTGATTCCTAATAGAAGCCGATGGTTTTAGGTTTAGCACTTTACCCGATGAGAAAAAATCTCCAGAATGCACGCCGTCACCCATATTGACTATGCACTATGAACCATCAATACCAAGACCTCATTGATATTTTCAATCAGACGTTTTACGCCGATTACAACACCAAGCTGGAGTTGGGCGGCGATGAGCCCATTTATTTACCGGCGGATGAACGAGTCAGTTACCACCGGATTATTTTTGCTCGTGGCTTTTATGCTTCCGCTTTGCATGAAATCGCTCACTGGTGTGTGGCTGGGCCGCAACGGCGTCTGCTTGAAGATTTTGGTTACTGGTATGAGCCGGATGGTCGTACTGCACAAGTGCAGGCGGAATTTGAAAAAGTGGAAATTCGTCCGCAAGCTTATGAGTGGATTTTAGCCATAAGCGCAGGCTTTCCCTTTACCGTAAGTTGTGACAACCTCAACGGTGATTTTGAGCCAGACCGTTTGGCTTTTATGAGCAAGGTACACAGTGAAGTGCTCAAGATTCTTGAACAAGGTTTACCGCAGCGAGTAAAGATGTTGTCGGAGGCGTTACGCGCTTTTTACCAAACGCCCGCCTTACTGCCTGAACACTTTGCGGTTAAATAACCCTAGGTGAAAACCATTTATCCATTAACGAGAAGCTGATGATTATTGAATTTGAAGAGAAACTGCTGGATCTGATTGATGCACAAGTCGTTAACGCGTCCAGTGATGAGCTGTTTGCGGGTGGCTATTTACGTGGACACATTTCACTTTCTGCGGCGCAGTGTGAAGAGGAAGGGATCACCGAACTTGATGTGCTCAAGCAACGCATTGAGCAAAGTTTAGAGGCGGCGCGCTCAGAGTTGAGCCCTGCCGATCGCGCGATTGTGGCTGAGCTTTGGCAGCAGCTGGCCGCGCAGGCGTAACCAAACCATCCAGTTTGATCGCGAAAGCCACTATCAGTAGGGCAAGCAGTAGGGCAAGGCTTTCAGTAGAGCAAGGCTTTCGCGATTTCCCACGTTTTCGCTCCACTCTCCAGTGCTAAAAGTCAGTTGTTCAAACTTTCTGAACAACTAAGTAAAAAAATCAGGATTGTTGCGTATCCATTTCCCGACTAATCTTGCTTTAACACTAGTCAGGGGAAACCACCATGAAAATTATTGCCTTCGGTGCCAGCACCAGCTCAACATCTATTAATAAAGCGCTTGCCACTTTTACCGCCAATCTTGTCGATGGCGCACAGGTACAAGTGCTGAATATTAACGATTACTCTGTACCTATGTTCAGCGAAGATCTGGAAAAAGAGATCGGTCAAGCGGAAGGAGCCCAAGCCTTTTTACGCGACCTTGCACAAGCAGATGCTTTCGTGATTTCGTTTGCTGAACACAATGGTCACTACCCTGCGGCGTACAAAAACCTGTTCGATTGGGCAACTCGTATCAATCGCGCTCTGTTTGGTGATAAGCCAGCGGTGTACCTGTCTACTTCTCCAGGCCCTGGTGGTGCGAAGTCCGTGCTTGCTGCAGCTACCGCTTCAGCACCTTTCTTTGGGGGTAACGTAAAAGCATCGGTTTCAGTGCCTAGCTTCTACGATAACTTCGATCTCGAGCAAGGGGTTGTGACCAAGCCTGAGATTGTTGCTGAGCTCAAAGCTGCCGTGGCTAAGCTCTCTGCCTAAGAAAAATTGTCCATTAAGTCCTAAATGTCTAAAGCCTCGCACTGCGAGGCTTTTTTGATCGGCGTTGATTGCTTTTATCTGAGTTTTTGTGTGAGCGCCTTGCCTTTACGCAGCTTGCGAACCCACATTCGACAAGGGTGTAACTGCTCGAGCAAATCCACGCCTAATGGCATGGGGTCGCCACACATTTGTGAAGCGAGAAGTTCTGCCATCAGCGGAGCGCTACTTAAACCGCGTGAGCCAAGCCCGACCAACGCATAAAGTTGAGGATAGAGCGCGATTGGCTCAGCTTGGTGCTGCTGAGCTAAATCGCGATATTGCTCGGTGATTTTCGAAAATTCGCCGACATTGCCGACAAAAGGCAGATGATCGCGACTCACACAGCGCACGCCTTGGCGTGATTGATTGCCGCTGACATCCACTTCCAATGGCCAAGTTTGCTCAGGCAAGCAGTGAATTAGCTTTTGTGCATTTTCGCGTTGTGCTTGCGGATCAAAAGTCGCATCAAGGTGCTGGCGATCATAACTTGCCCCAATACAGTGATACCCATTTTGTTGGCTGACCGGAGTCATGTAACCGTCGTAACAGAGCACGCTGTTGATTTTGCTCAGCGTCTCTGTGGTCGGGATGTGGCTCACTTGGCCTTTCACTTTGCCAAGTGGTAACTCTGCGGTTTGTGACAGGCTGTCAAATTGATGGCCACTGGCAATCACCACACACTGATGTGACATGAGTGTGTCGCCACTGCGCAGTTGCCACAGTTGAGTCTCTGGCTGCCAAGTCAATGCATCAATCGGAGTCTGATAATGCGCAGTGAGCTTGCCCTGCTGCGCTAAAAGATGGATTAAGCCTTGAGTCAGCTCTGCTGGGCAGAGCCAGCCTCCGAGCGGATAATGCACACTGGCTTTATCCACTGGCACGCCGACTTGTTGGTTGGTTGGCTCTGCGGATAAACCATGCACTAATTGTGTTGGGAAATCCCCCTCAAGCATGCTCTTGAGTTTGTCCGTTGCTTTTTCATCCCACATTAATTGAGTCACGCCGCACCAATCGTGGTCAAATTGTATCTGCTCCGCCGCTTGTTCAATCCATTGGCGGGCAAACAGAAAGGCAGGCGCAAACACTCGTGAAACGGCGTTGTGATCGCCACTGAGTAGCGGATAGACCGCGCCTTGTCGGTTACCGGATGCACCTTGCGCTGGTTTCTCATCGGCGCAGTAAAGCGTGACGGCAACACCGCGTCTGGCTAAGGTTGTCGCTAGCGTGGCACTGGCGATACCGCCGCCGATGATGGCCACCTCTTGTAAGCCGTGAGTGGCCTCAAAACGAAATTCGGGTGCGATATTGGTGTAAGGTACTTTTTCACTCAGGCTGCCGGCGATCATTTCACGCTTAGTGCCAAAGCCTTTAACCTTTTTCATCGCAAAACCCGCGTCAATCAAGCCGCGGCGGACAAAGCCAGCCGAAGTAAAGGTGGCGCAGGTACAGCCATTTTTCGCCAGTTTCGCCATACCTGCAAACAGGTCTTGATTCCACATCTCGGGGTTTTTGCTGGGAGCAAAACCATCGAGGAACCATGCATCCACTAAGCCTTGCTCTTGTGTTGCGACTTTCGGCAGGCAGTCTTTGATATCCCCAAACCAGAGATCGAGCGTGACGAGTCCATCATCCAACACAATCCGCTGACACTCTGGAATGGCTAACGGGTAGTGCTTATGCAGTTTTTGCGCGAATTGCGCCAGTTCCGGCCACGCTTGATGCGCTTGAATTAAATCGCTTTTACTGAGCGGGTATTTTTCAAAACTGATGAAATGCAGCTCTTTGAGTTTGGCATCGGGATTGGCTTCACGAAACGCGACAAACGCTTGCCACACCGCCAGAAAATTCAGGCCAGTACCGAAGCCGGTTTCTGCAATCACAAATCGTCTTTGGTCATCGTTGTGCCATCTTTGTGGGAGATGATTCTGCTCAAGGAACACATAGCGCGTCTCAGCCAGACCATTGACGTTAGAGAAATAAACATCGTCAAATTGATCGGAGACGGGGGTTCCTGCGTCGTTCCAGCCAAGCTGGGCGTGTGAAATGGATGACATAATGAACAAATTCTATGAAATCAGGCTGAATATGGCTCGAGATTGTACGAATTTATGGGAAAGCTGACCACTTCTGTTATCCTTCTTCGATATCATCTAGCCAAATTTACATAATAGGAATGTTACATGAAACGAGTCGTCATCACCGGTATGGGTATTATTTCGAGTATCGGTAACAACGTCGAAGAAGTTTTGGCCTCACTAAAAGCTGGCAAGTCAGGCATCACCGCCTCTGAACAGTTTAAAGAGCATGGTTTGCGTTCACAGGTTTGGGGCGATTTAAAAATCAATCCAGAAGAACATATCGATCGTAAGCAAATGCGCTTTATGGGTGATGCGGCTGCGTATGCATACCTATCTCTTGAACAAGCGATTGCTGATGCGGGTTTAACCCCTGAGCAAGTGTCGAACGACCGTACGGGTATCGTTGCTGGCTCTGGTGGCGCATCTTCTGAAAACCAAGTTATCGCAGTCGATACTCAGCGTGAAAAAGGCGTAAAACGCGTGGGTCCTTACATGGTGCCTCGTACCATGTCTTCTACCGTTTCTGCGTGTTTGGCTACGCCATTCAAAATTCGCGGTGTGAACTACTCAATCAGCTCTGCTTGCGCGACTTCGGCGCACTGTATTGGTAACGCGGTTGAGCTTATCCAACTGGGTAAGCAAGACATCGTGTTTGCCGGTGGTGGTGAAGAGCTCTACTGGTCACAAACCATGATGTTTGATGCGATGGGCGCACTATCCACCAAATACAACGAAACACCAGAAAAAGCGTCGCGTACCTACGATGCCGATCGTGATGGTTTCGTGATCTCTGGCGGCGGCGGCATGGTGGTGGTTGAAGAGTTGGAACACGCTCTGGCGCGCGGCGCAAAAATTTACGGTGAAATCGTCGGTTACGGCGCGACTTCCGATGGCTACGACATGGTTGCTCCATCGGGTGAAGGCGCTATCCGTTGTATGAAAATGGCGATGCAAGGCGTGGATAAGATTGATTACATCAACACCCACGGCACATCAACCCCAGTCGGTGATGTGAAAGAACTGGGTGCAATCCAAGAAGTGTTTGGCGGCAATAGCCCAGCGATTTCTGCAACCAAAGCGATGACCGGTCACGCATTGGGCGCTGCGGGTGTGCATGAAGCCATTTATTCAACACTGATGCTGCACCACGGCTTTATCGCTCCAAGTATTAACATTGATACCTTGGATGAAGCGGCGCAAGGTCTGGATATTGTGACGGAACTGCGTGAGCAAGAGCTGACGACTGTGATGTCTAACAGCTTTGGTTTTGGTGGTACAAACGCAACTTTGGTTATCAAAAAATACCAAGGTTAAGCGCACCAGATCCAACACAGTTTCCAGAACAGATTAGTTTCGCTAATCGAACAGACGCAGACTCTGTCCCATGGAGAGCGGGATAGGATCCTTTTGTTCTGGATGTTTGCCCGGCGGCTTAGGTCGTCGGGTATTTTTATTCTCGACAGCCTCCGTGCTTTTCTGCACAATGCCTGCAACTTTGATTGCCGCAAATTCCCACTATGAAAATTCTGATTGATGAGAACATGCCTTACGCTCAAGCGCTGTTTAGTCAGCTTGGCGAAGTGATCTTAAAGCCCGGCCGTACCTTAACCGCTGATGATCTGATTGATGTTGATGCCTTAATGATTCGCTCAGTCACCAAAGTCAATGAAGCTCTCCTTGCTAAAGCGAATCGCTTGAAGTTCGTGGGTACCGCGACCGCGGGTATGGACCATGTTGACCAAGCTCTGTTAAGAGAGCGTGGCATCTTCTTCACGGCGGCTCCTGGCTGTAACAAAGTCGGCGTTGCGGAATACGTGTTCAGCGTGCTCATGGTGCTTGCGCAGCAGCAAGGGTTCTCGGTTTTCGATAAAACGGTAGGCATCATCGGTGCTGGCCAAGTGGGTAGCTATCTTGCGAAGTGTCTTTCTGGCATTGGCATGAAAGTGCTGCTCAATGATCCGCCTAAGCAAGCGCAAGGTGATGAGCGAGAATTCACAGCGCTGGAAACCTTACTTAAACAAGCGGATGTGATCACCCTGCATACGCCGATTACCCGCAGCGGTGAGTGGCCAACCCATCATCTGATTGATGCGGCAATTCTTGAGCAACTGCGCAGTGACCAGATTTTAATTAATGCGGCGCGTGGCCCTGTAGTGGATAACGCGGCGCTGAAAGCGCGTTTACAACAAGGCGATGGTTTTACCGCCGTGTTAGACGTGTTTGAGTTTGAACCGCAAGTGGATATGGAATTGCTACCGCTGCTCGCATTTGCCACTCCGCATATTGCAGGCTATGGCCTTGAAGGTAAGGCGCGTGGTACCACCATGATTTTCAATAGCTACTGCGAGTTTCTTGGCAGTGCACACTGTGCAAACCCAGCAAGCTTGTTACCCAAAGCGCCTGTGCCCAAAGTGTATCTAGAGCGAGCATGGGACGAGGAAACACTGCGTACGCTAACTCAAATTATTTATGATGTGCGTAAAGATGACGCACAGTTTCGCCGCGAGATTCACCAACCCGGAGCGTTTGACTTAATGCGCAAACACTATTGGGATAGACGTGAATACAGCGCGGTGACTCTAGCTGGAGGCGCTGATTGCCATTTGGCTCCTTTGGCTAAACTCGGTTTTCAAGTAGAGGTATGTGATGAGCCAACAATTTAATGTTGCCATTTTTGGCGCAACCGGCGCTGTAGGCGAAACCATGTTGGAAGTACTGCAGGAGCGTGAGTTTCCTGTGGATGAACTTTTCCTGCTGGCCAGTGAGCGCAGTGAGGGAAAAACCTATCGCTTCAACGGTAAAACCGTGCGTGTGCAAAATGTTGAAGAGTTTGACTGGTCGCAAGTGCATATTGCGCTGTTTTCTGCCGGTGGTGAGCTTTCTGCCAAGTGGGCTCCGATTGCCGCAGAAGCGGGGGTCGTGGTGATCGACAACACTTCACACTTCCGTTACGACTACGACATTCCTCTTGTGGTACCTGAAGTGAACCCAGAAGCGATTGCCGAATTTCGTAACCGCAATATTATTGCTAACCCAAACTGCTCAACCATTCAGATGCTTGTCGCGCTAAAGCCGATTTACGATGCGGTGGGGATTGAACGTATTAACGTGACGACTTATCAATCGGTCTCAGGGGCTGGGAAAGCAGGGATTGATGAGTTAGCAGGTCAAACGGCTAAACTGCTCAATGGCTATCCTGCGGAAACACAAGCATTTAGCCAGCAGATCGCGTTTAACTGTATTCCACAAATCGATCAGTTTATGGACAACGGTTACACTAAAGAAGAGATGAAGATGGTGTGGGAAACCCAGAAAATCTTCAATGATCCTTCGATCATGGTCAACCCAACGTGCGTACGTGTACCGGTATTCTACGGTCATGCGGAAGCCGTACACGTGGAAACTCGCGCGCCAATTGATGCTGAGCAAGTGATGGATATGCTAGAGCAAACCGATGGTATTGAGCTGTTCCGCGGTGCGGATTTTCCAACGCAAGTGCGTGATGCCGGCGGTAAAGACCATGTGTTGGTTGGGCGTGTACGAAATGACATTAGCCACCATAGTGGAATCAACTTGTGGGTAGTGGCGGATAACGTGCGTAAAGGCGCTGCCACCAATGCGGTGCAAATTGCAGAGCTGCTCGTACGCGATTACTTCTAAGCTTTTCATTAAGTTATAAAAAACCCACCATTCGGTGGGTTTTTACTATCTGGTTCGGTTTACAGGGCGTAAAGCCTAGGGTTATTTCTTCGGCTTGTGAGCGTTAGGATTGTCTTTGCAGCTACCCTCACTGCCACATTTGCCATACAAATAGAGGCTGTGGTTAGTCAGTTGCACATTGTATTTCGCCGCGATCTCTTTTTGACGTTGTTCAATCACATCGTCAGAAAACTCGATGACTTCGCCACAATCTAAACAGACTAGGTGGTCATGGTGATGCTGAGTTGAAAGCTCAAATACTGACTTGCCGCCTTCAAAATGGTGACGAGTGACGATACCAGCATCATCAAATTGGTTGAGAACACGGTACACTGTGGCAAGACCAATCTCTTCGCCGAGATCAATCAACTTTTTGTACAGCTCCTCAGCACTAATATGTTGGCACTCTGGCTGTTGTAAAACTTCTAAAATCTTAAGCCGTGGGAGGGTAACTTTAAGACCAGCATCCTTTAGCGCTTGGTTATTGTCTGACATATACTTTCCTGTTGATGTTCTGCAGTGATACATCCGTTCTACATGAAATGGCAATCGTATTGGCTGCGTTGTCAAACCCACCTCAACCGTTGCTGTAGTGGGGATCACTCACTTGCCGTCTACCTGCATCTCAATTCGTTTGGGTATAACAGAAGTCAATGTTGCTTTGCATTATAGGTGAGTCACCGCGAACAATAAACCACGAACTTCAAGAGGTTAATGGGAAACCTGCAAAGTCGAGGCAAATCACTGAACAAAGTGCTCTTACCAGTTACAATAATTTAACAACGATAGCATCATTATTAGGCAGCAACCATGATGCATTGATTACTGCTGCCTTACACGAAGTCTAGGGCACTCAGGGTATGAATAAAACACTCTCTAAGCTTTATCAACCGAATATTGTGAAGTGGGCACTAAACTCTTGGCCTCCATTTTGGGGCGCTGGGATCCATATCGAATCGATCAGTGCGGATTTTCGCGAAGTTCGCATCCGCTTGAAATTACGCTGGTGGAATAAAAACGCCAACCGGACTCAATACGGCGGCAGCATTTTCTCACTGACGGATCCCGTTTATGCCTTGATGCTGATGGGCATATTGGGGCAGCGTTATTACGTATGGGACAAAGAAGCGAGCATTAACTTCATTAAACCGGGCGATACGGATCTCTTCGCCGAATTTCGCATCACCCAAGAAATGCTGGATTGGATCTTAGCGTCCACAGCGGAAGGCGATAAATGCTTCCCTGAATTTATTGTGCATGTCAAAAATACTCGTGGCGAAGTGGTTTCGGAGGTGCAGCGCAAGCTTTATGTGCGTAAAAAACCGCAATACCGCGAAAGTGTCAGCGAGTGTATTGAGTAACCTTCATCGGTTTTGGCGTTGGCACAAAGCAATCCAAGCTTCTACGGTTTTTGAAACATAACGTTCGCGATGCCAAACCACGCCCAAACGCCAGTCTATAGCCGGTGCGATGGGGTAGATTAATACGCCATCCCCTTGAATCCTTTGACAAAGTGGAGCTGGAAGAAAGCATACGCCAACCCCGCTTTTGACTAATGCCACCAAAAAATCCCACTGGCTACTGCGCGCGGCGACTTGTGGTGTATAGCCCGCCGCTTGGCAGCAGGTATGAATGTGGTCACTTAGAGTAAATTCATGGGTAAACAGATAGAAAGGCTCTTGGCTGATCTGCGTCCAAGTGAGTGTGGTGAGTGATCGCCAGCGAGGAATATCGGGGACCACGGCAAAAATAGGGTAGTGATCGAGGGCAACCGTATTGAGATCGGGATGCTGATTAGGGGAAAGCATGGTCACCGCCACATCAATATCACCGTCTAAGATCGCTTGTTCTATCTTACGTCCGCCGTACTCCACCACCGTTAATTCGACGTTAGGATACGTCTGACGATATTGACGAAATAACCGTGCGTAAACATGCCCCACCATGGGCGGGATGCCTAAACGCAAATGGCCGCGCTGCAGTTGGTTTAAATCCGTGAGTTCCGCGTCCAGTTGCTGCATTTGGGTTAAGATCTGCTGTGCTCTTTGATAGACAATCTCTCCGGCTTCAGTCAGCCAGAAGCGTCGTCCTTCACGATGTAGAAGGGGCTGTTCTAACTCCTGCTCCAAATTACGGATCATCTTACTGATGGTTGGCTGAGTCACAAACAGGCGCTCAGAGGCTTTGGTAAAACTCTGCTGGTTAACCAGTTCAACGAAGTAGCGTAGGGCGCGGATATCCATCAAAAGTCTCTTTGTATGCCTAAATGGCATGAATTAAATAAATTTAAGTCATTTTATGCTGGTAATCACCCGGAATACAATGTGACCCAGTTCCCATTTTATCTAGGCAACCTTAATGCAAAACGTTACGCGTACTTTTCAGTTCAAGCATAGCCTACTGATTGTCGTTCAAGTGGCGGCACTTTCACTGATTTGGTTTTTCTCCGATTGGTTGGTCAATCAGTTTCACCTGCCGTTACCCGCCAATTTAACGGGAATGCTGATTTTGTTGTTACTGGTCATGCTCAAAGTGGTAAATGTCGAGTGGTTTCGGCGCGGGGCGAGCTGGTTGCTGGCTGAAATGTTGCTGTTTTTTGTTCCGGCTGTCGTGGCGGTAGTGAATTACCAAGACTTAATGCGCCAAGAGGGGATTAAAATTGCTGTGGTTTTAGTGGCCAGCACCATCTTGGTGATCGCATCGACGGCTTGGGTCGTCGATAAAATGCATCGAGTTGAGCTGGTTTTAGCGAGACGTAAACGTCGCCAGATAGCGCTGGCGCGCAGTGTGGAGAAGTAGAACATATGTCGACTTCATTACTCAGCCTTTTCTGTTTTCTGCTCACGTTACTGTTTTACTATGCGAGTAAATTTCTTTATCGACGTAAACGCAGTTTGTTGCTGATGCCGCTGTTACTCGCGCCATTGCTGCTCGTCATCGTGGTGATGATGTTTCATATTCCTTACCAAGCTTACATGGCCGATGCCCATTGGCTATTGTGGTTACTTGGCCCTGCAACCGTCGCTTTTGCCGTTCCGGTTTACGATAACCGGGCGTTATTGCGTCAGCACTGGTTATCCCTATCCGTTGGTGTCTTGGTATCGGTGCTGGTGGCTATCTCAAGTACGGTGTTGTTGGCGCGTTGGCTCAACCTTCCTGACTTGCTGCAACGCAGCCTTGCCATGCGTTCTATTACCACTCCTTTTGCGGTAGAAGCGACGAAATCGATTGGTGGACAAAGTGATCTAACCGCGCTGTTTGTGGTACTGACAGGGGTAATTGGCATGGCTGTTGGTGAGATAATCCTCACCGTGCTTTCTATTCGCTCTCGCTTAGGGAAAGGAGCAAGTTTAGGGGCTTCAGCTCATGGTGCCGGCACGGCTAAAGCCTATCAAATCGGTAATTCAGAGGGTGTGGTGTCCAGCGTAGTGATGATGTTGGCGGGCATGGTAACTGTGGTGATCGCTCCTTGGATTGGTCGCTGGTTTTGGTGATAGGCAGAGATTGAAACTCCCCTAATAAAAAATCCCCTGCTGGGCAGGGGATTTTTTAATTTGACTCTGCAAATTAGTCTTCAAGTTCAGCGAGACACATCTCTTCATAAACTTGGTTAACCCATTTGGTCACGCGTTGCTCAGTTAGCTCTGGCTGGCGATCTTCATCGATACACAGACCGACGAAGTGATTTTCATCCACTAGGGCTTTAGAAGCTTCAAATTCGTAACCTTCCGTTGGCCAGTGGCCGACAATAGTTGCGCCTTTCGCTTGAATGATGTCACGTACGGTGCCCATCGCATCACAGAAGTACTCTGCGTAATCTTCTTGGTCACCACAACCAAAAATGGCAACAAGCTTAGTTGAAAAATCAATGGCTTCTAGCTCAGGGAAAAAGTCGTCCCAGTCGCACTGTGCTTCACCGTAGTACCAAGTCGGGATACCCAGCAACAGCAGGTCGAAGTTATTGATGTCTTCTTTGCTGCTTTTGGCAATATCTTGTACGTGAACCAGTTTTTTACCGAGTTGTTTTTGAATCATCTTTGCAATAGCTTCGGTGTTGCCGGTGTCGCTGCCAAAGAAGATACCTACACTTGCCATAGAATCATTACCTTTAGAATGTTAAAGAGTCGCGAAGCCTTGCGGAGCTTAACCTAGTCCGCTGCCTTCCCAAGTCAATTGAATTATGCCTTTGGCGACAAAGCCTGCGCACCCTAAAAAGAGAACCAACCACACAATACGACGCCCGAAAGGGGGAACATTACCTTGTTTCAACACATCTTTAATGGCCATGCCAATCAAGAAGAAGATTGAGGCAAACAGCAGATCGAGTCCTACAGACTCCAACATGTTCATGTAGTCGTAAAGCATGATATTCCTTTATGCCAAATTGCTTGCGCGCACTATACCACTGTTATCTGACAAAGTTAATGTGCGTAGTGTTTCTCAATTCACACTTGATTGCCTTAAACAGGCACATCAATAAATTTACGGATTGCACGTATAACTTCAGCGGGTTTTTCCGCGTGCAGCCAGTGTCCCGTGTTTGCGATCACATGAGCTTTGGCTTGGCTAAACTGGGCTTGCACCATGGGCTGATGTTGTGTGGTCAGATAATCCGAATCTGCCCCTTTAATAAATAAGGTTGGAATCCGGCATTTGGCGATAATATCCCAGCCTAAAATCTCTGCATAATGCGCTTTGAGTGCCGCAACATTGAAGCGCCATGTCATCACGTTCTGTTCCGACATTAAAGATTTGCCGAGAAATTGTCTAACGCCTTCTTGCTCAATATGTTGCGCTAAAATTGCCATCACTTCACTGCGTGACGTGGGCTTTTGCGCTAACACCGCTTCGAGTCCAGCAAACACATTGTCGTGACGCCGTTGGTTATACGCGACAGGTGACATGTCCAGCACCACTAATTGACGGATTTTTTCTGTGGCAATATCGGCTAATTTCATGGCCACTTTACCACCCATCGAGTGACCGATCACCACTACCGAAGTGAGGTTGAGGTGTTCAAGCAACTGGTTTACGTCTTGTGCCATCAACGCGTAATTGTGCTCATCACTGTGGAAAGAGAGCCCGTGGTTACGCAGATCCAAGCTCAGTACTTGGTGATCGTTTTTCAGATCGCGCGCAAGCAAGCCAAGATTATCCAAGCTACCAAATAAGCCATGGATCAAAACAACGGTCTCACCGCTGCCTTCAAGTTTGTAGTTAAGAAGTGCTGACATTTTATCTTATTAGTGATTGGTTTAACGTAGAGTCTCAGTCAAGATCTCGCTATAATCCCCGAAAGTTTAAACATAGAGATTGTGAAAAGCGAATGAAAACAATTGAGGTTGATGAGGATCTATACCGTTACATTGCGAGTCAGACTTTGCATATTGGTGAAAGTGCCTCCGATATTTTGCGTCGTCTTCTCAATGTAGATGGTGAATTAGCCACTGCTGCGCCTGCTGCTGAGCCGAAAGGGATAGTTGTAAGCAAAGATGCCGCTTTCGATACCAAAATTGATGGTGTTAAAGCGATGCGTTCACTGCTGATTTCCGATGAATTTGCCGGGCTAAAAAATGCGATCGATCGCTTCATGCTGATTCTGTCCACTCTTCATCGCATCGACTCTGCGAGCTTTTCTGAAGCGACTATGGTCAAAGGTCGCAAGCGCGTTTACTTTGCTGATAACGAACAGACGTTGCTTGCCAGCGGGCAAACAACCAAACCTAAGGCGATCCCAAATACGCCGTTTTGGGTGATCACCAACAACAACACTAGCCGCAAGCAACAGATGGTTGAACAGGTGATGGTGCGCATGGGCTTCCCAAGCGACATTATTGAGAAAGTTACCCATTCCATTTGATTTTTGCTGATTACAGCCCAAAATTCTGATTCAAGCCTCATAATGCGTAGTGCTACACCGCTATTATGAGGTTTTATTTTATGTGAAATTTAAAGAAAGGATGTCACTATGGCTATGCACCCTCGTGCTGGACAAAAGGCGCGACAAGAGGATCTCCATAATATCCCTGCGCTAGTTGCAAATTACTACCTACTCCAGCCTGAAGCTGGCAATACGGCGCATAAAGTTGAATTTGGTACATCGGGACACCGAGGTACGGCTGATAAAACCACCTTTAATGAGCATCATATTCTTGCGATTGCGCAAGCGGTAGCGGATGTGCGCCGTGAGCATGGTGTGACTGGCCCAATCTTTATTGGCAAAGATACTCATGCGCTGTCTGAACCGGCATTCAGTAGTGTTCTGGAAGTGTTGATTGCCAATGGCATTGAAGTGATTGTGCAAGAAAATAACGGTTACACACCAACGCCGGGCATTTCACACGCCATTTTAACGTACAACCTGAAGCATGCAGATAAAGCGGACGGCATTGTGATTACCCCTTCGCACAACCCGCCACAAGATGGTGGCATCAAATACAACCCACCACACGGTGGTCCTGCAGAAGGTGAGCTAACCCAAGCGATTGAAGATCGTGCCAATGCTTACATCAGTCAGCAGCTTGCTGGTGTAAAACGCATGCCGATTGCGTTGGCTAAACAATCCGAGTTGCTCAAGCAAGTCGATTTGGTTAAGCCTTACGTTGATGATCTGGTCAATGTGGTTGATATGGCGGCGATCCAAAAGGCCAAGCTCAAAATTGGGGTCGATCCTCTGGGCGGAAGTGGCATTGATTACTGGCGTCAAATTGGCAACGCTTACCAACTCGATTTAACGCTGGTCAGCGAAGCCATTGATCCAAGCTTCCAATTCATGTCATTAGATAAAGATGGCGTGATCCGTATGGATTGCTCTTCCCCATATGCCATGGCGGGTTTGCTGGCCCTGAAAGATGAATACGACTTGGCTTTTGGTAACGATCCTGACTACGACCGTCACGGCATTGTGACCCCTAAAGGCTTGATGAATCCGAATCACTTCCTCGCGGTGTGCATTGATTATCTGTACCGTCATCGTCAAGGTTGGGCGGGCCATGTTGCCGTCGGTAAAACGCTGGTTTCCAGTGCGATGATTGATAAAGTGGTTGCCGATCTTGGCCGCGAACTGTGTGAAGTTCCAGTGGGCTTCAAATGGTTTGTTGATGGACTCTACTCTGGTCGCTTTGGTTTTGGCGGTGAAGAGAGTGCGGGGGCTTCTTTCCTGCGTCAAGACGGCACGCCTTGGTCTACCGACAAAGACGGGATCATTTTGTGCTTACTGGCAGCGGAAATTACCGCTGTGACCGGCAAAAATCCGCAACAGTATTATGATGAATTGGCAGCTAAACACGGTGATTCTTATTACAGCCGTATTCAAGCCGTGGCGAATGGTCCACAGAAGAATGTGCTAAAGAAACTGTCTCCTGAAATGGTATCGGCTCAAACGCTAGCGGGAGATGCAATTACGGCTCGCTTGACTCATGCTCCGGGTAATGGCGCAGCCATTGGCGGCCTCAAAGTGACTACGGATTATGGTTGGTTTGCGGCTCGTCCATCTGGCACAGAAGATATCTATAAGATTTATTGTGAGAGCTTCAAAGGGGCTGAGCACTTAAAACAAATTGAATCTGAAGCGCAGCAGATCGTAAACCAAGTGTTTAAAGACGCGAGTTTATAATGTGATGAAATGAATCAGGGGCGATGAGATCGCCCCTTTTTTATGTCTCTTAACGCTGTGGCCACTGGTTTGGCACAATAAACCAGAATTTCCCAGATTCAGATTGGCAATGCACAAACCCATCTGCGTGTTCTGTATAAGGTTCAGAGTCTGCTTTCCGTCCCGTCAACCAATCTGATTTTTCAAGCTGATATAAAGGTTCATCGATTAAGTGCTGCTCACGCTGGAAACACCAATACCCTTGAATCTGGCTAGTATTGAGCGGGTAGCCAAGGCAATCGGTCGGGATTGGCTCATCAGAAAATGGATTGGTATAAAGACGACCCTGCATTAATAAATGTTGTGATGCACCAGCCCAGAGTGGATGTTGTTCAATAAAAAGCGGATGTTGTGATAGTGGCAGTTGGTGGTTGAGCATATGGTCAAGTTTGATATCCAAACGATCTTCGGCATTGGGGCCGTACCAACATCCTTGGTGGAGCAGATAAAATTTGACTGCCACTTCCCAATGTTCATAGTGTTCAGTTTTACGGTTTTTAGCTAAAAAATCCAATGAACCGACGGTTTTTCCTTCATTAATGAGCTGAATTTCTTCTGAAACCGCATTGTAAAATGGCGTTTCGGTGAATAATTGAGCACAAAGATGTTGATAGAGAAAGCCTAATCGTGGATTGCCCTGATAGTCTGGCCACTGCTCTCGTGTTGTTTTGCTAAATGGCGCTTTGCTGACCAAAGGCGCTTTGGCTTGAAATAGGGCAGGGGTGCGAATCACCCAATCCATTAAGTGTTTTAACTCCATCTGATCACCACCACTTTTTGACATATTTCGACATTCTAGCCTGAAATTGTTATAACCACGCCACCTCTGTTGCTCAATGGATTACAAGATGAACAATTTACAGCTAGAAGCGTTGCTAAATGAGACATTGTCCCCACAGTTAATTAAAGATTATTGTCCTAATGGTTTACAAGTCGAAGGTAAAGTGGAAGTCAAACGAATTGTCACCGGTGTGACCGCTAGCATGGCTTTAATTGAAGCTGCGATTGAGTCGAAAGCTGATGCTCTTCTGGTTCACCACGGCTATTTTTGGAAAAATGAACCCGAGGCCATTCGAGGTATGAAAGGTCGCCGGATACGTACGCTTATCCAAAATGATCTTAATCTGTATGCCTACCATCTGCCTTTGGATATTCATCCACAGTTGGGCAACAATGCTCAGCTTGCGCAGCGACTCGGGATTTGCGTTGATGGTGGGTTGGAAGGGCATCCTCAATCAGTTGCGATGTTTGGGCACTTTTTACAACCGTTAACCGGAGAAGAATTAGCTCTTCGGATTGGGCAAGTCCTGAATCGTACACCTTTGCATATTGCTCCCGATCAAGCCGATAAGTTGATTGAAACTGTCGGTTGGTGTACTGGTGGTGGGCAAGACTATATTGAACTCGCGGCTAGCCGGGGTTTAGATGCCTTTATTTCTGGAGAAATCTCGGAGCGTACAACCTATTCGGCACGTGAACAGTCGATCCATTACTTTTCCGCAGGTCACCATGCTACCGAGCGCTACGGAATTAAAGCACTAGGGGAATGGCTCGCGGAAAATCACGGCTTTGATGTGACCTTCATTGATATTGATAATCCAGTTTAGAACAATAAAAAAGAGCGAGAAAATCTCGCTCTTTTGCTTTTGAATCAATGATTAACTGCGTTCATGCAAGGGTGTGAAATCGCGCAGTTTTTGACCTGTGTACAACTGACGTGGACGACCGATACGGTTGTCCGGATCGCTGTGCATTTCATTCCAGTGAGCAATCCAACCGATAGTACGAGACATCGCAAAGATCACCGTGAACATAGACACAGGAATACCAATGGCTTTCAGAATGATGCCTGAGTAGAAATCGACGTTAGGATAGAGTTTCTTCTCAATAAAGTATTCATCAGACAGCGCAATACGCTCAAGTTCCATCGCGACGTCGAGCAGTGGATCTTGAATGCTTAGCTCTTTCAGCACTTCATGACACGCTTCACGCATTACCGTGGCACGTGGATCGTAGTTTTTGTACACGCGGTGACCAAAGCCCATTAGACGGAATGGATCATCTTTGTCTTTTGCACGTCTTACGTATTCAGGAATCTTATCAACAGAGCCGATCTCTTCAAGCATACGTAGACAAGCTTCGTTTGCGCCACCATGTGCAGGACCCCAAAGAGAAGCGATACCTGCTGCGATACACGCAAATGGGTTAGCACCCGATGAACCTGCCAGACGTACAGTCGATGTCGATGCGTTTTGTTCATGATCCGCATGTAGAGTGAAAATTTTATCCATGGCACGAGCCACGATAGGATTCACTTCATACTCCTCACAAGGTGTGGCAAACATCATGTGCAGGAAGTTTTCTGCATAGCTCAAATCGTTACGTGGGTAGATAAACGGTTGACCAACCGAGTATTTGTAACACATCGCAGCCAAGGTCGGCATTTTGGAAAGCAGACGATAAGCCGCAATTTCTCGGTGGGTGTCGTTATTGATATCGAGTGAATCGTGATAGAAAGCAGCTAACGCACCCACCACACCACACATCACAGCCATCGGGTGAGCATCACGGCGGAAACCGTGGAAAAAGCTCGCGATCTGTTCATGAACCATAGTGTGACGAGTAACGATTTTCTTGAACTCTTCATATTGCTTACGATTAGGGGCTTCACCGTAAAGAAGGATGTAACACACTTCCAAGTAATCAGCGTTATTGGCTAACTGATCGATAGGGTAGCCGCGGTGCAACAAAATGCCCTTAGCGCCATCGATATAAGTAATTTGAGATTCACAGGATGCAGTGGCAAGAAAACCCGGGTCAAAAGTAAAGTAACCGTTTGAGCCTAAAGTACGAACGTCAATCACTTGTGGACCAAGCGATCCATCCATAATTGGCAATTCGATTGGCGCTTTACCTTCGATGTGAAGGGTCGCTTTCTTATCCGCCATAACCATCTCCTTTGTTTATTATTTAATCCGTCCAGGATGTTTTGTGTGTGATTCTTGTACGTCCGATCTTAATCAAAGTCAATTATTCTCCTCTGATGTGTGCACTCACTTTGATTTTTTATACGTATAAAGTTAAAAATCTGTTCTGTGTAGCAAAAATTGTTACAGCAATTGTATTAGAATGTTGCGGTCCGTATAGTGACACAGAAAATTCTGTGAGAGACCTTATAAATTCAAGGCTAGAAAGAAATTTAACTTATAGATTTTAGACTTGGGTGTAACATTTAAACTACAATTAAGTCGCCGATTTGGTGGTTTAAATGTTGAATAAATGTTAAATTATGCGCATTTTCGACCAGAATTCATCCATAACTATAAATGCTCAATGGAGCTGAGTGAGCAAGCCCGTGAAAGAAAGAAAGTCAAGACCTGTTAATTTAGATTTGCAGACCATTCGCTTTCCGATCTCAGCAATCGCATCCATCCTCCACCGTGTGTCGGGGGTGATTACGTTTGTTGCGGTTGGGATTTTGCTTTGGTTGTTATCCCTCTCTCTCTCCTCACCTGTCGGATTTATGGAAGCGAGCAACATTGTTGACAGCTTTTTCGTGAAATTCGTGTTGTGGGGAATTCTAACTGCTCTGGCCTACCACATTGCTGGTGGGATTCGTCATTTATTGATGGATCTTGGTCACTTTGAAGAGCTGGAATCCGGTGCCGCGAGCGCCAAAGTAGCTTTTGCCGCTACGGTTGTATTGTCTCTACTGGCGGGGGTTCTGGTATGGTAAAGCATGTCTCTTCCTTTGGTCGTAATGGTGTTCACGATTACTTATTGATCCGCGCTTCAGCGATCATCTTAGTTTTGTACACTATTTATATCGTGAGTTTTTGCGCGTTCACGGACATCTCTTATGTCGCGTGGACTCAATTCTTTGGTAGCACGTTCACCAAAGTCTTCACAATGTTGGCATTAGTTTCAGTATTGATTCATGGCTGGATTGGCCTATGGCAAGTACTGACGGATTACATTAAGTGCTCCAAATTGCGTGCGGGACTGCAACTTGTGGTCATCGCCGTTCTACTTGGATACTTCTTCTCTGGCCTATTTGTATTGTGGGGTGCCTAAGTGACTATTCCAGTTCGTTCTTTTGACGCCGTAGTAATCGGCGCAGGTGGTGCAGGCATGCGTGCTGCACTACAAATTTCTGAGCAAGGCCTAACTTGCGCACTGCTTTCAAAAGTGTTTCCAACTCGTTCTCATACGGTATCCGCTCAAGGCGGCATTACCGTGGCTTTGGGTAACTCACATAAAGATGATTGGCAGTGGCATATGTATGACACGGTAAAAGGTTCCGACTATATCGGCGACCAAAATGCCATCGAATACATGTGTAAAAACGGTCCGGAATCCGTGATTGAACTTGAGCGCATGGGGTTGCCTTTTTCTCGTTTTGAGAACGGCACGATTTATCAACGTCCTTTTGGCGGTCAGTCAAAAGAGTTCGGTGGTGAACAAGCTGCTCGTACGGCAGCAGCAGCAGACCGTACTGGTCATGCTCTACTACACACGCTTTACCAACAAAACGTTAAACATAAAACCACCATTTTCTCGGAATGGTATGCGCTGGATCTGGTGAAAAACCAAGATGGTGCTGTGCTCGGTTGTACTGCAATCTGTATGGAAACAGGCGAAATTTGCTACTTCAAAGCCAAAGCAACAGTGCTTGCGACAGGCGGTGCAGGTCGTATTTACGCTTCAACCACCAATGCACACATTAACACGGGCGATGGTGTCGGTATGGCTTTGCGTGCTGGCGTACCAATGCAAGATATGGAAATGTGGCAATTCCACCCAACGGGTATCGCTGGTGCTGGCGTTCTGGTTACAGAAGGCTGTCGTGGCGAAGGCGGCTATCTGCTGAATAAAGATGGTGAGCGTTTCATGGAACGTTATGCACCTAACGCTAAAGATCTAGCAGGTCGTGACGTGGTTGCACGTTCAATGATGATCGAAATCCGTGAAGGTCGTGGTTGTGATGGTCCTTGGGGTCCACACATCAAACTGAAACTGGATCACTTAGGTCGTGATGTATTGGAATCTCGCCTACCGGGTATCTGTGAACTATCACGTACCTTTGCTCACGTGGACCCAGTGAAAGAACCTATTCCTGTTATCCCAACCTGTCACTACATGATGGGTGGTGTACCAACGCAAGTGTCTGGTCAAGCGATCAAACAAGACAGCCATGGTAAAGATGTCGAAGTCCAAGGCTTGTTTGCTTGTGGTGAAATCGCTTCTGTATCGGTACATGGTGCCAACCGTTTAGGCGGCAACTCACTGCTTGATCTGGTGGTATTTGGCCGCGCAACGGGTCTACATCTTGGTGAAACTCTGCGTGCTCAAGCTGAGGCTCGCCCTGCGACTGCATCGGATATCGAAGCTTCTCTGGCTCGTACTATGCGCTGGGAAAACAGCAAAGGTGGCGAAGACCCAGTTGTTATCCGTAAAGATCTGCAGCGCTGCATGCAAAACAACTTCTCGGTATTCCGTGAAGGTAAGGCGATGGCTGAGGGGCTGGAAGAGCTCAAAGTCATTCGCGAACGTTTGAAAAATGCTCATCTGGCGGACAAATCAACCGAATTTAACACTCAACGTATTGAGTGTTTAGAGTTGGACAACCTGATGGAAACAGCATTTTCGACCGCAGTAGCGGCAAACTACCGTACTGAAAGCCGTGGTGCACATGCGCGTTTTGACTATCCAGAGCGTGATGATGAGAACTGGTTGTGCCACTCAATCTACAATCCGGAAACGGAACAGATGAGTAAGCGTGAGGTCAATATGACTCCGGTTTACCGTGACCCGTTCCCGCCTAAAGTGCGTACATATTAAGGGAGGTACTCAATATGAAACTCAACTTCTCTTTATATCGCTATAATCCGGATGTCGATAACAAACCCTACATGAAAGACTATATTCTTGAGGTAGAGGAAGGGTCTGACATGATGGTGTTGGATGCTTTGATTCTGCTTAAAGAGCAAGATCCAAGTATTGCTTTCCGCCGCTCATGCCGTGAAGGGGTTTGTGGCTCGGACGGTCTGAATATGAATGGTAAGAATGGCTTAGCATGTATCACACCTTTGTCTGCGTTAAAAGGTGACAAAATTGTGATTCGTCCACTGCCAGGATTACCTGTGGTTCGTGACTTGATTGTCGACATGACTCAGTTTTACGATAACTATGCGAAAGTTAAGCCTTTCTTGATTGCAGATGATGCATTACCCCCTTCAAGAGAGAACTTGCAATCCCCAGAAGAACGGGCGCATTTGGATGGTCTGTACGAGTGTATTATGTGCGCTTGCTGTACCACTTCCTGTCCTTCATTCTGGTGGAATCCGGATAAATTTATCGGACCTGCAGGTTTGTTGGCTGCTTATCGTTGGTTGATTGATAGCCGTGATACCGCGACAGATGAACGCTTATCGAATCTTGATGATGCGTTTAGCGTTTTTCGTTGCCACGGCATCATGAACTGTGTCAGTGTTTGTCCGAAAGGATTAAACCCAACGAAAGCCATTGGACATATTAAGTCCATGTTGATCAATCGTTCAGTTTAAATTGAAAATTGCAGGCCTTCGGGCCTGCCTTTTATAGCTCGGCGATAAGACCGCAGCAAACGTGAAAACTACTGGTTAAGGGAAAAAAATGCACAACGGCGTGATGAAGGCATGGCTCGAGTCTTCACACTTGGCTGGCGCCAATGCAACTTACGTAGAAGATCTCTACGAACTGTATCTAAGTGATCCCGATCTGGTAAGTGAGGAGTGGAAACGTGTTTTTGATGGGTTGCCTGCGCACCCAACGAATGTGGTTGAACAACCGCACTCACGCGTCCGTGACTACTTCCGACGACTCGCTCAAGAGACTAAGCATTACAATGTCCAAGTTAGTGATCCTGAAGTCGATGCAAAACAAGTAAAAGTACTGCAGCTAATTAACGCATACCGTTTCCGCGGTCATGAAGCTGCCAAGCTTGACCCTCTCGGTTTATGGAACCGCCCTGAAGTGGCGGAGCTGAATCCCTCATTCCATAATTTGACCCAAGAAGATATGGAAGAGACCTTCAACGTGGGCTCCTTTGCGATTGGCAAAGACACGATGAAGCTGAAAGATATCTATCAATCCCTACAAAAAATCTACTGTGGCTCTGTCGGTGCAGAATACATGCACATCACCGACACTGAGCAGAAGCGTTGGATTCAACAGCGCCTCGAACCAGTTGTGGGTACCCCTGTATTCAGTAAAGAAGAAAAGCGTACTTTCCTTGAAGAGCTGACTGCCGCTGAAGGTTTAGAGCGCTATCTTGGTGCGAAATTCCCTGGTGCTAAACGTTTCTCTCTCGAAGGGGGGGATGCCTTAGTTCCGATGACCAAAGAGATGATCCGTCACGCGGGTGCCAGTGGCATGCGTGAAGTGGTGATTGGGATGGCGCACCGCGGTCGCTTGAACATGCTGGTCAACGTTCTGGGTAAAAAACCGCAAGATCTGTTTGATGAGTTTGCCGGTAAACATGGCGAAGGCTGGGGCACAGGTGATGTGAAATATCACCAAGGTTTCTCCGCTGACTTTGCGACACCGGGCGGTGATGTTCACTTAGCACTGGCTTTCAACCCATCGCATCTTGAGATTGTGAACCCTGTTGTGATGGGTTCAGTTCGCGCGCGTCAAGACCGCCTAGGTGATGAAGATGGCAGTAAAGTGCTACCTATCACTATCCATGGTGACTCTGCGATTGCCGGACAAGGTGTGGTGGCTGAAACCTTCAACATGTCTCAAGCGCGTGGTTTCTGCGTCGGTGGTACAGTACGTATCGTGGTCAATAACCAAGTGGGCTTCACGACATCAAACCCACGCGATACTCGCTCAACCATGTACTGTACCGATATTGCCAAGATGGTACAGGCACCGATTTTCCACGTGAATTCAGACGATCCTGAAGCTGTAGCCTTTGTTACTCGTCTAGCGCTTGATTACCGTAATGAATTCAAACGCGATGTGGTGATTGATCTGGTGTGTTATCGCCGTCATGGTCATAACGAAGCGGATGAGCCAAACGCAACTCAGCCGTTGATGTACCAAAAAATCAAGAAGCATCCAACACCTCGCAAGCTGTATGCAGATGTGTTAACTGAGCGTGGTGAGTGCGATCTCGAAACCGCGACACAACTGGTGAATGAATATCGCGATGCCCTAGATCACGGTGAAGTGGTGGTCAAAGAGTGGCGTCCAATGGCGATGCACTCTGTGGACTGGTCACCTTATTTAGGTCACGACTGGCATATTCCTTGGAATAGCGAATATGCGATGGAGCGATTGCAAGATCTTGGTCGTCGTGTTTGCCAATATCCGGAAAGCCATGTTCTGCATAGCCGTGTAGAAAAAATCTACCAAGATCGTCTCTCTATGATCTCTGGCGAGAAGATGCTGGATTGGGGTATGGCTGAAACGCTCGCGTATGCCACATTGCTTGATGACGGTAAGCGCATCCGTATCTCAGGTCAGGACTCTGGTCGTGGAACCTTCTTCCACCGTCACGCCGTTCTGCATAACCAAAACGATGCGAGTACTTATATTCCACTCTCACAGATCCATGCTGGCCAAGGTCCGTTTGAAGTCTTTGACTCAGTATTGTCAGAAGAGGCGGTATTGGCATTCGAATACGGCTATGCGACAGCGGAGCCTAGCGGTTTGACGTTGTGGGAAGCACAGTTTGGTGATTTTGCTAACGGTGCGCAGGTGGTTATTGACCAGTTTATCTCCTCTGGTGAACAGAAGTGGGGGCGTCTATGTGGCCTGACTATGCTGCTGCCACACGGTTATGAAGGCCAAGGTCCTGAGCACTCCTCTGCACGTTTAGAGCGTTACTTGCAGCTGTGTGCTGAGCAAAACATGCAGGTGGTTGTTCCGTCTACCCCTGCTCAGGTTTACCACATGATTCGTCGTCAAGTGGTTCGCCCAATGCGCCGCCCTCTGGTGGTGATGTCTCCTAAATCGCTGCTGCGTCATCCACTGTGTGTCTCCAGTATGGAAGATCTTGCCTACGGTACTTTCCAGCCGGCGATTGGTGAAATTGATGCGCTGAATCCGTCGCAAGTAAAACGCGTTGTGTTCTGTTCTGGTAAGGTTTATTACGATCTCCTTGAACAGCGCCGAGCCAATGAACAGCAAGACGTGGCGATTGTTCGTATCGAACAGTTGTACCCATTCCCTCTGGAAGAAGTACAAGCGGCCATTGCAAATTACACCAATGTGGTGGATTACGTCTGGTGTCAGGAAGAACCGCAAAACCAAGGTGCTTGGTACAGTAGCCAACATAACTTCCGCGCTGCGATTCCAGCGGGTGCTGATCTGAAATACGCAGGTCGTCCCGCTTCGGCATCTCCTGCGGTCGGCTATATGTCGGTGCACATGAAACAACAAAAAGCGTTGATTGAAGACGCTCTGACCCTAGCGTAAGAACGAGAAGTATAAGGAAGATACCATTATGACCATTGAAATTCTGGTTCCAGATTTGCCTGAATCAGTTGCGGATGCCACGGTTGCGACGTGGCATAAAAAGCCGGGTGACATGGTTGCTCGCGATGAAGTGATCGTTGAAATTGAAACTGACAAAGTGGTGCTGGAAGTTCCAGCACCCGATGCAGGTGTTCTGGAAGCTATTTTGGAACAAGAAGGTGCGACAGTGCTTTCTAAACAACTGCTGGCACGTTTGAAGCCAGGCGCTGTAGCGGGTGAACCAACCCAAGACACTCCAGATGCTACTGAGCCATCACCAGATAAACGCCATAAAGCATCACTAACTGAAGAAAGCAATGATGCGCTAAGCCCTGCGGTTCGTCGTCTGCTGGCGGAACACAACTTGGAAGCAAGCCAAGTTAAAGGTTCTGGTGTGGGTGGTCGTATTACCCGCGAAGACATCGAAGCTCACTTAGCCGCGAACAAAGCCAAACCAGCTGCGAAAGCTGAAGCCCCTGTCGCAGCGCTGGCTCCTGTCGTCGGTCGCAGTGAAAAACGCGTGCCAATGACACGTCTGCGTAAGCGTATCGCTGAGCGTCTGTTGGAAGCGAAAAATAACACGGCTATGCTGACGACGTTTAATGAAGTGAACATGAAACCTATCATGGACATGCGTAAGCAATACCAAGATGTGTTCGAAAAACGTCATGGTATCCGTCTGGGCTTTATGTCGTTCTACGTGAAAGCCGTCACTGAAGCGCTGAAGCGTTACCCAGAAGTGAACGCGTCTATCGATGGTGATGATCTGGTTTACCACAACTACTTTGATGTGAGCATTGCCGTATCAACCCCACGTGGTCTGGTTACTCCAGTACTGAAAAACTGCGATACCTTGAGTTTGGCGCAAATTGAAAAAGGCATTAAAGAGCTAGCAGAAAAAGGTCGTGACGGTAAATTGACCGTAGACGAACTGACTGGCGGTAACTTTACCATTACCAACGGTGGTGTGTTTGGTTCACTGATGTCAACGCCTATCATTAACCCGCCACAAGCGGCGATTCTGGGTATGCATAAGATCCAAGACCGCGCCATGGTGGTGGATGGCAAGATTGAAATCCTGCCAATGATGTATCTAGCGCTGTCTTATGACCACCGTTCAATCGATGGTCGTGAGTCGGTTGGTTTCCTTGTGACCGTTAAAGAGTTGCTAGAAGATCCAGCCCGTCTGCTGCTCGATGTTTAAACTGTCTATTGCTCAGATTTCTGAGTAATGGAGAAAAGGGTCGGACATGCTCAACGTCCGACCTGGCTTTGGCCAAAGATTGGCTACTCGCTCAAGAGTGACCCTACAAACGTAAAGTTCAGCTCAATGGACTCTATGGAAGAACAATAAACAAATGGAACAACACAATGAATTTGCATGAATATCAAGCTAAACAGCTGTTTGCAGAATTCGGTTTGCCTGTACCGGAAGGTTATGCTTGTGATACGCCACAAGAAGCGTTTGAAGCTGCAGGACGCATCAGCACAGCCAAGAAAGTCGTAAAATGCCAAGTTCACGCAGGTGGACGTGGTAAAGCAGGTGGCGTTGAACTGCATGACACTAAAGAAGGTGTAAAAGCGTTTGCACAAAAATGGCTAGGTAAAAACCTAGTGACTTATCAAACGGATGCAAATGGCCAACCGGTTTCAAAAATTTTGGTTGAAGAAGCATCAAATATCGCCAATGAGCTTTATCTTGGTGCGGTAGTTGACCGTTCTACACGTCGTATCGTTTTCATGGCATCGACTGAAGGTGGCGTGGAAATTGAGAAAGTGGCAGAAGAAACTCCAGAACTGATCCACAAAGCGGCAATTGATCCACTGGTTGGCCCACAAGCCTACCAAGGTCGTGAGTTGGCATTCAAACTAGGCTTGCAAGGTGATCAAATCAAACAGTTCGTGAAAATCTTCATGGGCCTGGGTGAAATGTTTGCTCAATATGATCTCGCACTGCTGGAAATCAACCCGCTGGTGATTACTGCAGAAGGTAACTTGCTGTGCCTTGATGGCAAAATCAATATCGACTCCAATGCTATGTACCGTCAACCCAAACTGCGTCAAATGCACGATGCTTCTCAAGAAGATGCGCGCGAAGCACACGCAGCAAAATGGGAGCTTAACTACGTTGCGCTGGATGGCAATGTGGGTTGTATGGTTAACGGTGCCGGCCTTGCGATGGGTACGATGGACATTGTTAACTTGCACGGCGGAAAACCAGCAAACTTCCTTGACGTAGGTGGTGGCGCGACCAAAGAGCGTGTTGCAGAAGCCTTCAAAATCATCTTGTCTGATACCAATGTAAAAGCCGTACTGGTGAACATCTTTGGTGGCATTGTGCGCTGCGACATGATTGCAGAAGGCATTATCGGTGCGGTTAAGGAAGTTGGTGTAAGTGTTCCAGTGGTTGTGCGTCTTGAAGGTACAAACGCAGAACTTGGACGCAAAGTGCTGGCAGAATCAGGTCTAGATATTATTGCAGCTGTATCTTTGACAGACGCAGCTCAAAAAGTAGTTGCCGCCGCGGAGGGCAAATAATGTCGATTCTTATCAATAAAGACACTAAAGTCATTTGTCAGGGTTTCACCGGTGGTCAAGGTACTTTCCACTCAGAACAGGCGATTGCTTATGGCACACAAATGGTTGGTGGTGTATCGCCAGGTAAAGGCGGTACAACTCATCTAGGTTTGCCTGTATTTAATACGGTTCGTGAAGCGGTTGAAGTGACTGGCGCAACCGCAACCGTTATCTACGTACCTGCACCATTTTGTAAAGATGCGATTCTGGAAGCGATCGATGCTGGCATCAAGCTTATTGTGACCATCACTGAAGGCATTCCTACCACTGACATGATTGATGTCAAAGTGAAACTGGAACAGACTGGCGTTCGTATGATTGGCCCTAACTGCCCAGGTGTGATTACACCGGATGAGTGTAAGATTGGCATCATGCCAGGACACATTCATAAGAAAGGTAAAGTGGGTATCGTTTCTCGCTCTGGTACTTTGACTTATGAAGCGGTTAAACAAACCACAGACGAAGGTTTCGGCCAGTCTACCTGTGTGGGCATCGGTGGCGACCCAATTCCGGGTTCAAACTTCATCGATATCCTGAAGATGTTCCAAGAAGATCCAGCGACTGAAGCGATTGTGATGATCGGTGAAATTGGTGGTACCGCGGAAGAAGAAGCGGCTGCTTTCATCAAAGCTAACGTCACAAAACCTGTCGTTTCTTATATCGCAGGTGTAACGGCTCCTCCGGGCAAACGCATGGGTCATGCTGGTGCAATCATCTCTGGTGGTAAAGGTACCGCGGAAGAGAAATTTGCAGCACTTGAGTCTGCGGGCGTGAAGACAGTAAAAAGTCTTGCCGATATTGGCAAAGCGCTGCGTGAAGTGACTGGCTGGTAATCTACCGCGATTACTTATTCAGATAATAAGAAACCCCGAACACAGCTTCGGGGTTTCTTTTTACTAAATGCCATTTCTTTTTACTAAAAGCTAATGTGATACAGCGTTAAGCGACCCGTTTAAACTGGGTGAGTACAAACAATACCGCAGCAGAAACCACCACCGACGGACCTGCAGGTGTGTCAAAGTGCCAAGATAGCGCCAACCCACCGATCACACTTAATACACCCAGTCCAATAGCCCAAAACGCCATGGCTTCTGGGGTGCGTGAAAGACGGCGAGCAGTAGCCGCGGGGATGATTAACAGCGAGCCCATAATCAAAGCCCCGACAAATTTCATCCCGACGGCAATCACCAAACCGATAAGTAGCATCAAGATTAAACGCATCAGGTCAGTGTTGGTTCCTTCAACAAAGGCCAACTCTTCATTCACGCTAGTCGAGAGAAGGGGTTGCCAGAGGAGATAGACAATCAAACTGACAGTGACGACACCGAACCAGATAAAGGTAAGATCGGATGGGCTAATCGCGAGCAAATCACCAAACAGATAGCTCATCAAATCGATGCGGACATTATCAAGAAAGCTCACCGCAATCATACCGAGCGATAGCGCACTGTGCGCCATAATCCCAAGTAGGGTATCGGTCGCGATGAGTTTTTGCTTTTGCATCGCCACTAAAATGGCCGCCATCCCCAAACAGCAGACCAATAGTGCCAGATACAGATTGATGTCGAGTAAAAAACCGAGCGCCAGACCCAGTAGTGAGGCGTGAGCAAGGGTATCACCAAAATAAGCCATTCTGCGCCAAACCACGAAAGATCCGAGAGGGCCAGCAATAATGGCAATTCCGAGACCAGCAAGAAGAGAAGGTAGAAGAAGTTCAATCATGTTTGTGGTGACCATGTGAATGATGTGAGCAAACACTCGCTTTCCCTTTGACCGGTAAGCCAGATAAATCGTGGTGGTGGTGCTCGTGGTGGTGTTGATAAAAAGCCAGCGTGTCTCGGCTTCGATGGCCAAACATCGCTAAATAACTCGGGTGTTTGGCGATGCTCTCCGGCGAGCCAGAGCAACAAACATGGTGTTGTAAGCAGATCACTTCGTCGGTTTTGGCCATCACCAAATGTAAATCGTGAGAAACTATCAACACAGCGCAGCCAAAGCGGTTACGCAAGGTGTGGATCAGGTCGTATAAGTCAATTTGTCCTTGTACATCAACCCCTTGAGCAGGCTCGTCGAGCACAAGCAAGTCGGGCCTTTGTAATAAAGCTCTGGCGAGCAATACACGCTGTGTTTCACCGCCGGAGAGTTTATGCATATCACTACTTTGAAGATGCTCACCTCCCACTAGGCGTAAGGCTTCCGATAGCTCTTGAGTACTAAAACGGCCAGCCAGTTTTAAAAAGCGGTTCACCGTCAGCGGTAATGTGTCATTGAGTTTGAGTTTTTGCGGAACATAGCCGATACGAATTCCCGATTGGCGAATGATTTTTCCTGAACTCAATGATTGTAATCCTAAAATGACTTTCACTAAGGTTGATTTTCCTGCACCGTTGGGGCCGATAAGCGTTGTAATATTGCCTTTGGTGAGAGTTAACCGGATATTGTCAAGCACACGTCTTTGTTCAAAGTCGACGCATATGTCTTGCAATTCAATCAGAATAGCCATGGAATAGAACTCATTTGCAAAATGGTTATGTTATAAAGTAACATTCATGCCCAATAAAAGCCACTAACTGGAGTTTGGCGATCATGTTATCGAGATATTTTTTACTTACTGTCGCAGCACTGTTTGCTCAATCAGCCAGCGCAATCGAAGTTCTGACCAGCATCAAGCCGATACAGATGATCACTTACGAGTTGATGCTGGGGACGGGGACTCCCGATGTACTTTTACCTTCTGGAGCATCGCCGCACGATTATGCGCTACGCCCTTCAGATGTAAAGCGGATTCAACAAGCAGATTTGGTTATTTGGTTTGGTCAGGATCTTGAACCCTTCATGAGTAAACTGCTGGAAGGCCGTACGTCAGCACTAACATTAAGCCAAGTTCCTAATTTAGCACTGCGAGAATATGGCGAGGAGGAGCAGCATGAGCATGATGGGCATCATCACGGGCATTATGATCCTCATTTCTGGTTAGGGATTGGGCCTGTAGGACAAGTTGCAAGTGCAATTACGGCAAAACTGATTGAGCTCGATGCGGATCAGCAGCAGCAGTATCAAGATAATCTTGTTCGCTTTTTAGCGAACCTTGCCGAGCAAGACAACACGATAGGTGAAAAGCTCAAACCTGTCACGACCGTACCTTATTACGTTTTTCATGATGCTTATGGTTATTTCGAACAGCACTTTGCATTAAATAATCTAGGCCACTTCACGGTGAGTCCTGAGCGAAAGCCGGGAGCCAAGACGCTGATCGCAATTAAAAAGACGCTGAATGATCAACTCGCCAAGTGTGTATTTTCAGAACCGCAATTTGAGCCAGCGATTATCGAAACCGTTGTTAGAGGCACGTCGGCGAAAATTGGTGTGCTCGATCCACTCGGCAGCTCTATTGAACTCCAAGCGGGTAGCTATTTCGCCTTCCTAAATAGTTTGGCGGAGAGTTACTACGCGTGTTTGTCCCAATCTTAAGTCGACCAACTTCTCTAACATTGTTCTAAATGCGGCTTAAGCCGCATTTTTTTGTATCCAAAACCTAAAAAAGTGGTCTTTCTAAACCTTTCAAACTGCATACCCGCTAGGGATTCGTTAGAATGCATGAGAATTTGTGCTCCTCTAGAATACCGAAACCAATAAAGCACGAATTCTTGAATTGTCGCTGACAGGGGAACTCGTGTTTCGCACATTGTTGTATGGCTGCTTGCTCAATATCCTGATCCCATCCTTGGTATTGGCATTAGATAAATCTATGTCTATTTTCTATCCTTTGCCCATTCAAGAGCAGGGGAAAGTTATTGTTGCGCAAAATCTCTACCTCGGTAGTGATGGGGGGATTTGGGTACATGATGTTCATGGCAAAGTGATGTACTTTGATGGACAAAACGTCTTGCCTCGTCGTGGTTCTGTTCTGCCGCAGTTGTCCAGTCATATTGTTTATGCGAACAGTGCATTTTGGGCTTTTGAGCAACACGAGTTGTTCAGAACCTATCCCGGGGGAGAAAGAGAGCTGATGTTGAGCTTAACTCCGGGAACGCAGATTATTCAGATGGGTGCCTCAAATGGCATGATCTGGATGGTCGATGGGGAAAACTTCTATAGTTATGAGATCCGAAGTGGCCGCGTCGAATCCCTCTCGTTACATGAACTTTATCAGCTCAATAGTGCCAGCAAGGTCGTGATTAACGATGCGCAGTTTTTAGTCTCGAAATGGGCTTTAGCGACTAATGTTGGGGTGTATTTATCTGATGAACAAGGTTTTGCCCATGTAAAAAATTCTGGCAAGCACTTTATCCAAAAGCTCTATTTTTCCCATAAGCGGCGAGAGCTGTTAGTTGGGTCTAAACGTGGCGCGTTAGTCATTGATATTGAAAATAAACGTCCACCACTGGATAGAATTGGTTCCTCCCATGTCCTCTCTATTGCGGAAACCGAGAAAGAGTACTGGATCGGTACAGAAGATGGGCTCTTTGTTTACTCTTTTATCACCGGGAAAATCGTGCAACTTGAGAGTAACAACCAAGATGGCTATGCCTTACTGGGCAAGAAAATCTACGCCATGGTGAATGACTTTCAAGGTGGAATGTGGATAGGAACTGACAAGGGGATTTTTTATTACTCCCTATTTGGTCAGCAGTTTACTCGGTATCCGGCACAAGCGTTATCTAACGACGGAAGTAAAACACCGATCGGTAAAATAGCCGCTCTTAACTCGGATGGAGACTATCTGGCGATAACCGCACAGGGCCTGTATAACTTTAATTTTTCAGATGAGCTACGTAAGCATCTTATCTATCCAGGTAAAGTAAATGATTTTGTGATTGCCCAAGAGCATCTCTGGATCGCGACAGAGAAAGGTCTGGTTCGTTACAATCTCAGTCGTCGTAGTATTGATACGCCCAATTTACCGCTCCCTTTGCTACAAACGGCTATTCAGCATCTGAGCTTAGATAGTGACGGTAACTTATGGGGGACAAGTGATTACCAAATATGGTCATACTCACTCTCTGAAAAAAATTATCGAGATTACGGTTCTGAATGGATGGTGAAGGCTTTTTCTCCATCACGGATCACTCTGCTTGCCGCAGTAAAAGACGGCATAGTGATTGGGACAGAACATGGCGCTTATTCCCTGCTTGAAAAACAGATCCGCTTTGATTTTTCGAGTCATCGCTATGGTGAGATTTTACAAGTTGCTGAAGATTCTTCAGGCCACATTTGGCTTGTTGGCTCTTATGGGGTTTTTCAGTGGCGTAAAGATCAGCCCGAAGCTGTCACTGTCGAGTTAATTGAAGAGAATATACAGCCTTTGTGTATTGCTGAGTCTAAGCAGGGGATGTGGCTTATCTCCACCAAAGGGATCAGTTATTACCGTAATCAAGAGCTCACTAAGCATTTTGGGGCTCCTTATGGACTGATCAGTAATGAGTTCTTGTCTGCATCGTGTGCGGTGGGTGAGGAGCAAGATACCTCATCGTTGATCATAGGCTCGCATTTTGGTGTAGTGAAAACCAATACAGAAGAATTAGCGGTGTCTAATTTGCCCAATATTCAGGTGACGTTTAGCCAAGTCAGCGTAAATCATACGACCAAGCTTTTGGGGTATCGTATGTCCGAGCCACTGAAAATTGCTTATGGTGATTCGATCAGCTTTCAGTTTGGCGCTTTACCCTCTTCACGCAGCCAATCTTTAGAATACAAACTCAACGATGAACAGCAGTGGCAGCGCTTTGATTGGGCGCTGCTCAATTTTGATCAACTTTTACCTGGTAAGTATCGTTTGAAAGTCCGTAGCGCCAATCCGACACAGCGATACCGAACTGAGGCCCTGTTTGATTTTGAAGTCTTACAGCCTTGGTATATGACCTCCATCGCGCTTGTCGGATATGTGCTGAGCGTGTTGGGGCTATTAGCACTCGCTTTATGGTGGCGAACAAGAATGATATTGGCAGCTAACCGCAAACTCAAAGCGCAAGTGGAGCTCAAAACCAGTCAGTTACGTCATCAAAGTAAAATTGTACTGAGCAACAACCACCAACTTCGAAAGCAACTGCAGCTCCACCATACAATTCTTGGTAACGTGTTAGACAATATTGATGCTTCATTGCGGCACTTATCTTCCTACGCCAAAGTACGAGCATGGAGTGAATTTGAAGCACCGTTCAACAAGGTGAAGCAAGAGTTGGCTCAACTGCATTTTATGCATCGCGGCGATGAGGATGAAAGCAAATATCATGATTTGCATCTTTTGATTGAGTCTGCATTGAAGAGTTGGCAGGAAGAGTACAGTAAAGCCTTGATTAAGCTAACTTACAGCGGTGAGCCTCGCTTTGTGGAAGTCCGACAATTCAACCTTGATGTGTTATTTAATGCTGTATTAACGGATGCGATCAAACGTTTGTATAAGCATCAAGAATTAACCATACAACTTGAAGTGAGAAATGCGCAGGCGGTTATCGTGTTTTCTGATTTTGGTGCCCCAATCCAAAACATAGACAAAACCATAGTGACGTTATCTGGTAGTAGTTATCCGCTTGAAGAGTTAGTCACTCGTAGTGGTGGTGTATTGCATGTGCTCGCATTGAAAGAGCGTAATGTGATTGAGTTAGCTTGGCCATTGGCAACCTTACCCGAGTTAGAAACCATTCATAAACCAGAAGAAGGGGAACAGGCGGCTAAGGTTGGGATCGATGAGGTGGAGAAAGAGTGGCTAAGCAAAGTCGAGAAACTGATTGAGCTGCATTATAGCGACCCCAATTTCACCACATCCACTGCAGCACAGGCGCTTTATGTCTCTGAACGCAGTTTACAGCGTCGCTTTAAGGCCGCGACAGGAAAAACCTTCAAAGAGTCGTTAAATGAGGTTCGCTTAGAAAAAGCGTGTCAAAGCTTATTGAGTGGGGCGAAAATCGCACAAGTTGCCTTTGATTGCGGATTTAATGATCCCTCTTATTTCAGTCAGCGTTTCAAACATCATTTTGGATTATCACCAAGCCAATTCATCGAAGATCAAGAAAACTAATAGAGTCCATCTCTATTTCATCTTGTTGTTCTCAAATCGCTTAGTATTGCAGTAAGCCAGCAACGGTATTGATCAAAGTGAGCATAGGCGGATTTGTGTGATTAGAAAATGAACCCACCAATGCTCCTTCAGTTTTAATAAATAGCAAAGGTACCCGTGAGAACTTAGCTCGGTAGTCGATAACAGTGCGCTACAAATGTGATGAATTTTGTTCAGACAAACAGAAGCTAACAAGCTTGTCGCTGAATCGGCTCAAGAAACAAATGCTATTGAAGTGAGTGATGGTAATAGAGGTAAAACAGTAGGAAAAAAATATCGTGGTATAGCCGGGGGGACTATACCACGGGTGTCAACGACACCTTCGCTTGCTGCCGGAGTGGTATGACATGGTCATACCACCTCTGGAATTCTTGTCTCTAGGAGGGATGTCCTTTCAACGAAATCACTATAATCCTATCGACTTATTTTACTTATAAAATTAACGACAACTTTACATAGAAAAACGACAGCAGCTTAATCATGTTTTTAAGGTGTTGATTTTAAATATGTAAATGTAATTTGTCGTTTTTTCTATCATGTTGATTTTATGCAGGAGACTTTTCTGACTTGGTCTTTGACGTTTTTGACGAAAAGTTTTTGACAGAATTGACGTTGACTATTACCTAAGCAAACATTGTTTTCGCGCAAGAAAACCTTACCCTGCGTATGGTAAGTTCGTTTAACATTAATAGTAATATTTCTTATTAACACTTCCTTTTCAAAGTTACCTCTATGAAATTGTCACAAATGCAAGCAGGCGAGCGTGGAATCATCCTCGCATTGGATGGACTTTCTGATACGGTCAGAAAGAAACTGATGGTGATGGGCGTTCTCCCCAATACCGAAGTCGTATTAATTCGCCGAGCTCCAATGGGTGATCCGCTTCAAGTTGAAGTACGCGGTGTGTCGATCGCGTTGCGCGAAAATATTGCGGCAAATATTGATGTGGAGAGAGCACAATGAAGTATCAAGTACTCACCGTAGGCAACCCGAATAGTGGAAAAACAACCTTATTCAATGGTCTCACTGGGGCAAAACAGCAAGTCGGTAACTGGGCGGGGGTCACTGTTGAGAAAAAAACGGGTAGTTTTGTGCATGCAGGCGATGAATTTTCACTCACCGATCTGCCCGGAATTTATGCTTTAGACAGCGGTAATGACAGTAACAGTATTGATGAATCGATCGCATCGCGTGCAGTGTTGACGCATCCTGCGGATGTGATCATTAATGTGGTTGATGCGACGTGTCTTGAGCGCAGCTTATATATGACGCTGCAACTGCGTGAATTGCGCCGTCCAATGATTGTCGTACTTAACAAAATGGATGCGCTTAAGCGTGAACGTGTTCATCTCGACCTCAAACAACTAGAAGCGTTTTTGGGGTGCCCTGTGTTGGCGCTTTCTGCCAACAATAAAGAGCAAGTTCGCCGCTTTAAAGAAAAATTGCATAAGCTGCTAGTACAAGGGATTGCGTTAAAGCAGATTGAACTTCACTACGGTGCTGAATTTGAGTCATTGATTCATGAGCTAGAACCAATGTTTGCTGAGCAAGCGGTTTCTGCGCGCGCGCTGGCGATTCGAGCCTTAGAAAACGATCGTTTAGTGATTAACGGATTAAAAGAAGCGGAGCGCCAAAACGTAGAGCAACGTCAACATGAGTGCCAGGTTGATATTGATCTTCTCGTTGCCAACGTACGTTATACCTATTTACATGAGCTGTGCACCCACGTGCGACGCACCGAGGGTAAACTGAGCCATAAATTCACCGAAAAAGCCGATCGCGTTATCCTCAATAAGTGGGTTGGCATCCCGTTCTTTTTTGCTGTGATGTACCTGATGTTCATGTTTTCAATCAACATCGGTAGTGCTTTTATCGATTTCTTTGATATTGGCGTCGGTGCATTGTTGGTTGATGGCGGACACCATTTACTGGATGACCATCTCCCCGTTTGGTTAGTGACCTTAATCGCTGATGGTGTTGGTGGCGGTATCCAAACCGTTGCAACCTTTATTCCTGTCATTGCTTGCCTGTATTTATTCTTAGCGGTATTAGAAAGCTCCGGTTACATGTCTCGTGCTGCATTTGTTCTGGATAAAGTGATGCAGAAAATCGGTTTGCCCGGTAAAGCGTTTGTCCCGCTGGTCCTTGGCTTCGGGTGTAACGTACCTTCTATTATGGCAACGCGCACGCTGGATCAAGAGCGTGAACGTAAGCTGGCGGCCTCCATGGCTCCGTTTATGTCTTGTGGTGCTCGTTTACCGGTTTATGCGTTGTTTGCGGCGGCATTTTTCCCGCAAAGTGGCCAAAATGTGGTGTTTGCCCTCTATTTATTAGGGATTGTTGCGGCGGTATTGACAGGTTTGGTACTGAAAAAGACCCTCTATCCTGGTGTCAGCGAGAGCTTAATCATGGAGATGCCGGACTATGAAATCCCAACCTTACAAAACGTGGTGATCAAAACATGGCAGAAGCTGAAGCGTTTTGTATTGGGAGCCGGTAAAACCATTGTTGTGGTTGTGACGATTTTGAGCTTTTTAAACTCAGTCGGTACCGATGGTTCATTTGGTAACGAAAACAGTGATAAGTCCGTGCTTTCTAAAGCAGCTCAATTTGTCACTCCTGTTTTTTCACCGATGGGGATTACTCAGGAAAACTGGCCTGCAACGGTTGGCATCATTACAGGTATTTTTGCCAAAGAAGCGGTTGTGGGGACCTTAAATAGTCTTTACACCAGCACACCTGATGCAGAAGAGGCGGCGGAATACGATTTGCTGGCGAGTTTGCAAGAAGCCTTAATGACGATTCCTGACAACCTTGCTGGGCTCAGTTTTAGCGACCCACTAGGAATTGAAGTCGGGGATTTGACGGATACCGAGGCTGTTGCGCAAGAGCAAGAAGTAGACAGCTCGATCTTTGGTAATTTACACACCTATTTTGCCAATGCTCATGTGGCTTTTGCTTATCTGATCTTTATTTTGCTTTATACCCCTTGCGTAGCCGCGATGGGCGCTTATGTGCGCGAATTTGGTGCAGCTTACGCGCGCTTTATTGCGGTATGGACGATGGGGCTGGCTTACGGTTCTGCGGTGCTCTACTACCAAGCTACCCATATTGCTGAGCACCCAATGTATAGCTTAATTTGGATTGGTGTGATTGTGGGCATCGGATTTGCTACCTACTGGGCACTTAAACAGACAGGGCGTAAGCAAAAGATGATAGAGGTATCTGTCGCGTGATTTTAAATGAACTCAAAGCGGCGATTGAGTCGAAAAATGGCGCAACGAGACAAGAGCTCGCGCGACGTTTTGCTCTGAGCGAAGATGGCATCGATGCGATGCTCGCGGTATGGATTAAAAAAGGTGTCCTATCGCGTCAACAGTACATCAACGCTGAGGATGAGGTGGTGCGAGTGCGCTACGTCATGAATCAGGCTGGATCGCTTGCTGTGAATGTGACTATGTGAAACCTTCCTACTTGAAGGAGCAGCGGTGTTGACAACGTTTGTTCACCCCAATCACATAGTGTATCTATGCTCATAGGGATGAATTCTCTTGCCGCCTACCTGCAACTCCAAGTAGTTTGGGTATAGTTGCTTGTGGTATCACCGACTCATAAAAAAGCCGCGTAATGCGGTTTTTTATGGTTATTCCTAAACCCTGCTTTTAGCGGCGATGCTTGATTTGTACTTCGTCTAAGCTTGCAGTGATGACCCAGACGCTATGCCGTAAACAGGGCATGTTTTGCGAGGGCATCTCTTAACTGGGTCAGTAATGCCGCTTGCTCTTGCTGAGTACGAAACACGCCTTGTGTTCTGCCCCAAACCGGGCCCGGCCATGCCATATCATGGGTAAAGCGCGCAATATGATGGATGTGCAGTTGTGGCACCATATTGCCTAGAGCACCTAAGTTGAGTTTGTCTGGGGAAAATAGAGTTTCCAGAGTTTGGCAAACCAGCTGCGATTCGACTAAAAACTGCTGCTGCTCATCTATTGGCAGATGGTGTAGTTCACGTAAATCCGCTCTTTGCGGGACTAAAATAACCCAAGGCACGGCAGAATCTTTATGTAACAGAGCAACACAGAGCGGGAAATGGCCGATCACATCGGTGTCTTTTTGCAATTGGGGATGCAGTTCAAAATGCGCCATCAGATACGCCTCCAAATCGATTTTTTATTCTTGGTTGAAGACTGGTTGAAGCCAGATAAGTGATAAAGACAGATAAGTGATAAAGAAAAGGTTGGCGATTGGCCAACCTTTTCTCTACTTCAATTACATTCTCTCTAGAGTGTCAATGCCCAGTAGAGCAAGACCTTGCTTGATGGTTTTCGCTGTCAGTGCCGCGAGTTTCAAACGACTCTGCTTAATGCTTTCTTGCTCTGCGACCAAAATTGGACAAGCTTCGTAGAAGCTAGAGAAAATGCCTGCCAGTTCAAACAGGTAGCTACACATGATGTGCGGTTGACCTTCACGCGCGACCGATTGTACCGCCTCTTCAAACTGCAGCAGTTTGGCGATCAAGGCTTTCTCTTTCTCTTCAGTAATTTGGATATGACCTGTTAGCTCATTCATATCCACGCCCGCTTTCGCAAAAACAGAAGCAACACGAGTATAAGCATACTGCATGTAAGGCGCGGTATTGCCTTCAAATGCCAGCATGTTGTCCCAATCGAACACATAATCTGTAGTGCGGTGTTTAGAAAGATCCGCGTACTTCACGGCTGCCATTGCAACCGTATTGGCGATGTTGGTTTTTTCTTCTGCGGATAACTCTGGATTTTTCGATTCGATCAGAGCCTTGGCACGCTCTTCAGCTTCATCCAGCAAATCCGCCAAACGTACAGTGCCGCCTGCACGAGTCTTGAATGGACGACCATCTTTACCCAGCATCATGCCGAATGCGTGGTGCTCTAAGCTGACGTTTTCTGGGATATAACCCGCTTTGCGTACGATAGTCCACGCTTGCATCAAGTGTTGATGTTGACGTGAGTCGATGAAGTACAACACACGATCTGCGCCCAGTGTTTCATAGCGGTATTTAGCACAGGCGATATCCGTTGTTGTGTACAGGAAGCCGCCATCACGCTTTTGAATGATAACACCCATAGGCTCGCCGTCTTTATTCTTGAATTCCTCCAAAAACACCACTTGCGCGCCATCATCTTCCACTGCCAAGCCTTTGGCTTTCAGGTCGCTGACAATTTGTGGCAGCATGTCGTTATACATGCTTTCGCCCATGACGTTGTCGCGAGTGAGGGAGACATTTAGGCGGTCGTAGTTACGTTGGTTTTGAATCATGGTCACGTCAACCAACTTCTTCCACATCTCTAGACAGAATGGGTCGCCACCTTGCAGTTTCACTACGTAGTTACGTGCTGTTTCTGCAAACTGCTCATCTTCGTCATACAGTTTTTTCGATTCACGATAGAAAGCTTCAAGATCCGAAAGCTCCATCGAAACCTCACCTGATGCCTTTTGCACGCGCTCGAGATTGGCGATCAACATACCGAACTGAGTGCCCCAGTCACCGATGTGGTTAGCTCGGATCACTTTATGGCCTAAGAATTCCAGAGTGCGTACGACTGCATCACCGATGATGGTTGAACGCAGATGGCCTACGTGCATCTCTTTGGCAACGTTAGGCGCTGAGTAGTCAGCCACGATGGTTTTTGGGGCTTCTTGTGCCACGCCAAGGCGTGCATCCGCCAGAGCCGCTTCGGCTTGCGCAGCCAAAAACTCTTCGCTTAAGAAAATATTGATAAAACCCGGACCTGCGATTTCGGTTTTGCTCGCGATACCGTCAAGATTGAGAACATCCAAGACTTTTTGTGCAAATTCTCGAGGATTGGTACCTAACTGCTTGGCAGCGCCCATAATGCCGTTGGCTTGGTAGTCACCAAATTGTGCTTTTGCTGATTGGCGAACCAGTGCCGGAGTGCCTGCTGGTGCGCCTGCGGCTTCAATAGCCTGAGAAACTCGATCATTGATCAGTGCTTGGATATTCACACGTTTACCCTTCAATTCAAGGAAATAGGGGAGGAATGCCATCATTTTTGAAGTGAGGCATATCACAATAATATGGTTTAATTGGCGGTCATGATAACAATATTCAGCCTAACCACCTAGGGTGAAACACAGGAAATTTTCACCTTTTTCCGTCAATCTTGGTAGTATCGCGTCCAAACTGGCATTTTGAGGCGAACAGATGCAACAACAACTTTATGCGACAGGGCTTGCTCCACAACAACTGCTCGAAAAACTCGACGTATTCATTGCCAAAATTGAGCAGTTGCTTGATCTTTTAGGCTTAGATCTGCGAGCCAATCAGCTAGACCATATTGCGTTGCGAATCAACGATCCGCAATTGGCGCAAGTCGCTCATCAAGCTTGGCTCGCTTATGGTGAAGAGATCTCTTGTGCGCAGATTAATGGCCGCCCGATCATCGTGATTCGTTTTAACCAGCCACTGCAAGTGAGCCATTGGCAAATTGAGTGTCTTGAACTGCCGTATCCTGCGCAAGGGAAAACCTATCCTGAGCAGAGTTGGGAGCATGTAGAATTTGTGATCCCTTCACAAGCTCTGAGTGCGGAGGCTTTTTGTGAGGAGTTGAAAGGCGGTTACCCCTCACTGGCGGAAAAATGGCATCAGCTTAACGAACTCGGCATCAAAGTGAAACTGTCGAGCCCACAAGGTGAAGGGGAGCGTTTGGCGAACCCAACCGTTGCGTTCCAGTGGCAAGGGGTGTGTATCAAGCTGCATCCACACCCGTTGCAAACCATTGTGGAATCCGAAAGGGCCTAACCCACATCATAAGCTTTAGGGCGCAGTTGAAACTCTTCCACTGAGCCAATTTCTTGGCCGAGTTGTAAGGCAGGGGCATCGTGATGGGCTCGGCCTTGAGTATGCATAATTAAGCGATGTGCCGTACGTGGTTTCAGTTCATTGACCACGAAGCGTATCATGTCAGCACGGCTGAGATTTTTAAGCTCTTCCAGCACTTTTTCTCGCAGATCGAAACTGAGATCTTTATTGCCAATCGCAACCCATAAACGCTGGGCTCGAATCCGGAGTGTCGGGTCGGGCGCGGAGATTTGGTTCCACAATCCCCGTTTACTGCTATGCCATTGATATTCATTGAGTTCAAGCAGCACCATGTACAAGGCATTCAAAAACTCATCAATAGAGCGGATCAATTCACTTGGCGGAGCCGATGGTGATTGAACGTATAAGATTAAACCCGGATGGCGGTTTAATGGCATATTGCCCGTACCAACCATATAACCGAGTTGCTGTTTGGTGCGAATTTCGTGGAAGAAGGTGGCCGACATCAGATGATTGGCCAGCGAGTAAAGCGCAATACTGCGTGGGCTGACTTCATGAGATTGGTAATACACCACAATCGCGGAATCATCTTGTTGGCACTGTACTTCACGTTGAAACGTTCCGCTCTTTCCGAGCATAACCAATGGGCGAAGCGACTCTTCATAAGTTTGCCCTTGAACGCGTAGCGCGTCTTTGAGCACTTCCGCCATCTTGTGGGCTTCGGCGGCAGGCCAGTCACCATAGACAAACATTTCGACGTGCAACTGCGACAGAATTGTGTCGACAAAATGGGCTAACTCTTCCACTTGTACATCATCAATCGCGGCTAGTAACTCGGCATAAGGTGGGTTATTGGGTTGCAATAACCCAGTCATCGCATTAAACAGTTGAGAGATGGGTTTATCGTGGGCGGCATTGCGCCAATTACGAGTCATTTGCTGCTTGATGGTGGCAAAGCGCTTAGGCTGGAAATCGCGCTGCGCAAATTTACGTAAAATCACTTCCATCAATTGCGGTAATTTTTGGCTAAAACCTGACAACGTGAGCGTCACGCCTCCTTGGTGGGCATAGAGGTTGTAGCCCATCCCCGCTATTTCGGCTTGGTATGTTTCTTTGGCTAACGCATCCAAAAACATCTCCACACACAAACGGGTCATCACGATATTACGACAGTTAGCCACGGCATGCGGGCTGTCGATCGCAATATAAATCACGCCTTTAGGTACTCTGAATTCGGTGTCTTGCTGATGCCAAAGTTTGAATCCGGGTAAGTCCTGCAACACTTGCGGCAGAGTGTGGCTCTCCTTGACCTCTGACGGGTCGAGGTCATAACAGATAAATGGGTTGGGTTCAGGCAGGGAGATGGGTAAATCCAACGGCTGGCGGAATCTGTGCAGTTGTTCTTTGGTGAAAGGGCGAACTGAATAAGGGGTAAAGTACCATTGCGCTTTTTTATCGTACTTGCCCCCTTTTGCAATCAAGGTGGCACGCAGGTTCTCTGGGGTGAGATAACTTAAAATATGCAGCAACAAGGCTTCATCGTAGCCTGACATCATATAGTCCCCGTAAGCCGTATCTTCGGGGGCATAATGCTGCATGTTGACCACCAAATGGCTGACCATATCCAGTGGGCGCTGGGTTTCTTGAAAGCGGAAAGCCGACTCAAGCACAGCACGTTTTTCTTGATAACGCCACGCTTGTAAGCCTTGAGTCGCAATCAAATTCAGCGTTTGGAATAGACTTTGAATAATCTCATCAACATGATCCAATCCTTCCTGAGTCAGCACACAACTGACGACAAACTCGCGGTAGTTACTGCCACTTACCCCTCCGCCAGCAGAAAGAGTAGTGATCCAACCTTTCTCTTTCAACGCTTCCAGCAAGCTGCCTTCACCCTCATAGCCAATTAAATGAGCAAAATAAGAGAGCGGTTTTTTCTGATAGTAGCTTTCAGTGCTGGGCATCGGAAAAGCGAGGATCAGCTTACGAATCTCTTTGAGAGGCTCAATCTGAATCAAAATTCCCGTATGTTCACGATCAACAAAAGGAGGTAGGGGTTTGATATCGCGTTGCGGGTTTGGGATCACGGCAAAATAACGCTCAGCCCATGCTTCGAGTTCGTCAAAACTTTGCGAACCAATCAGGGACAACGTCATCAACTTGGCGGAATAATGGGACTGATAAAACTCAATAATTTCATCTCGAATTGAGCTGTGCTCACGATCGCCTAAGGTGTGCTGATTACCTACCGAAAACTTACTAAAAGGATGCTGCGGATTAATGGTCTCTTTTTGTACTTGGTAGAGACGGCGTGACTCATCTTTAATTTTCAGTTTGTATTCTGAGTCGACGGCTTGACGCTCTTTATCCAAAGCCTCGGCATTAAACAGCGGTGCGATAAAAAACTGACTGAAACGGTCAAGCGCTTTAGCAAAAGCGTTCGGCAAAACATCAAAGAAGAAACAGGTATGTTCTGTGCCAGTCCATGCATTATTCGAACCGCCATGCTGACTGATAAAAGTTTGAAAATCGCCAACTTTCGGGTATTTTTCTGTGCCCAAAAACAGCATGTGTTCGAGATAGTGAGCCAAACCTTGGCGTTCGATAGGATCGTCAAAGTGCCCGACGTTGACCGCTAACGCCGCGGCGCATTTTTGAACATCAGGGCTTTGGATGAGTAACGTCCGTAAGCCATTGCTCAGCGTAATATATCGGTACTGATGAGTATCATTGGGGCTGATATGCACAGCATTTCTCCGGATTGGTAGGGTCAAAGACGAGTCACAGAACACCAAACTGACACATCGTACTATTATTATTCCTGTCAGTTTAGTCTGTCGCTTGGCTTTTTAATAGACTGTTAACGAAGTCGAAGTCTTTGCTCAGACTGCTGTTATAATCAAAAAACCAAGCAGCCAGAGACTGCATAGCGTAGGTAGTGTACATGAAGATTTATATTATGCGTCACGGTGAAGCGCAGCAGTTTGCCCCTAGTGATGCACAAAGAGCATTAACCGACCGAGGCCGTCATGAATCCGAAGCTGTCGCGCGCGCATGCGTCAATCAACGGGGCGTGAAGGGTTTCGATCTTGTGTTGGTTAGTCCTTACTTACGGGCTCAACAGACGTGGGAACTGCTCACGGATCATTTTTCCGCCAAAAGAGTGGAAACTTGCGATGGCATCACGCCCTACGGCCAGTCGGATCGAGTATTTGATTACCTATCGGCCTTGATTGAGGTTGAACAGCTCGAATCCTTGTTGCTGGTTTCACATTTACCGCTAGTGGGGTATCTGGTATCTGAATTTGTGGCCGATATGATTCCACCCATGTTCCCGACTTCAGGGATGATTTGTATCGATTACGACCCCATAGCGCAGAATGGACAGCCTTTATGGAATGTGCATCCGTAACCCTATTTCCCATCATTTATCGTGCATATCGAGAGCCTCCTGCGGCTCTCGTTGTTTTTAAGGCTTTGTTTTTTCAGGCGAGATGCCTTAACTGAGATTGCCATAAAATTGACGTAGGGAATGGACTGAAAATTGCATCAACGCGATATACGTTTTCTACTTGAAGCTGCAACTGCGCTGGTTACGCTCGTTCACCCAAGCATAGAGTGAGTCTATACTCATGGGGTTTTTCCTACGGCGGCCGAACTGCAACTCCAAGTCGTTTGGTTATGGCATCGCTACGGCGCAGCCTTGATGTTCCGATTAACTCTTCAGTGACAGCCAGAAATTTATGAAATTTACACTGCCATTTGCGGACAAATTGCCTTCAATTCCACAGCGTAGCATGCCTGCGATCGGTGCTCCGGTCATGGTATTGGCTGCATTGGCGATGGTTGTCCTCCCAATGCCAGCCTTTCTGCTCGACTTGTTCTTCACTTTCAACATCGCTCTGTCGTTAGTGGTGCTTCTGGTCACCGTCTATACCCGTAGGCCATTAGATTTTGCGGCGTTTCCAACGGTACTGCTGATCGCGACCTTGCTGCGTTTGGCACTGAACGTTGCGTCAACGCGAGTCGTTTTGCTGTACGGTCATGAAGGTCCAGGTGCGGCGGGTAACGTTATCGAAGCGTTTGGTAACGTGGTGATTGGTGGGAACTACGCGGTCGGTTTGGTGGTGTTCCTTATCCTGATGATCATCAACTTTATGGTGGTGACCAAAGGTGCGGGACGAATTTCCGAAGTAAGTGCCCGCTTTACTTTGGATGCCTTGCCCGGTAAGCAGATGGCGATTGATGCTGACTTAAACGCGGGCTTGATTGACCAAGAACAAGCGCGTGTGCGCCGTTTTGAAGTCACCAAAGAAGCGGACTTCTACGGTTCGATGGATGGTGCGTCAAAATTTGTAAAGGGTGATGCGATCGCCGGTATTTTGATTCTTTTTATCAACATCATCGGTGGCCTGAGTATCGGGATGATCCAGTATGATTTGGGTTTCAAAGAAGCGATCGAAATCTACACCCTGTTGACCATCGGTGATGGCTTAGTCGCCCAAATTCCATCACTGCTCTTATCGATTGGCGCTGCGATTATGGTTACGCGTCAAAATACCGATGAAGACATGGGACAGCAGGTTATCTTCCAACTGTTTGATAACCCGAAAGCTCTTACCATTACCGCAGGTATCCTGTTCGTTATGGGGATTGTCCCCGGGATGCCACATTTTGCCTTCCTGTTTTTAGCGCTACTGGCTAGTGGTGCGGCGTATTGGCTGCACCGTAAACAGAAAACCAAGGCCGAGAATAAAAATCTGCCCGCCAAGAGCGATGTGGAAACCCCGACCCAACGTGAACTGTCATGGGATGATGTTCAACCCGTTGACGTGATTGGTTTGGAAGTGGGTTATCGCTTGATCCCCTTGGTGGATAAAGATCAAGGTGGCGAGCTGCTTGAACGCGTTAAAGGGGTGCGTAAAAAGCTGTCGCAGGACTTTGGCTTCCTTATTCCGCCGGTACATATTCGTGACAACCTAGAATTAACGCCCAATAGTTACCGCATCACCTTGATGGGCGTAGCCGTGGGTGAAGCAGAAATTCGGCCAGATCAAGAGTTGGCGATTAACCCGGGACAAGTGTACGGCATGATTGATGGTGAGCGCACTCGCGACCCGGCTTTTGGTCTGGATGCAGTGTGGATACGGGAAGATCAGCGTGAGCATGCGCAGGCTTTGGGCTATACCGTGGTCGATTCTTCCACTGTGCTCGCCACTCATCTTAGTCAACTGCTCACCAACAATGCGGCACAGCTGATTGGCCATGAAGAAGTTCAGAATCTGCTGGAAATGCTCTCGCGCTCCGCGCCCAAACTGGTGGAAAACTTTGTACCAGATCAGCTTTCGCTGGGGGTCGTGGTCAAAGTTCTACAGAACTTGCTGCATGAAGCCATCCCGATCCGCGATATTCGCACCATAGTGCAAACCCTTTCGGAATACGCGAGTAAGAGTCAAGAACCCGACATTTTAACTGCAGCGGTGCGCATCTCACTCAAACGACTTATTGTCCAAGAAATCAATGGGGTAGAGCCTGAATTGCCTGTAATTACCTTAATTCCTGAGCTGGAACAAATTTTGCATCAAACTATGCAAGCTTCGGGTGGTGAATCAGCAGGTATTGAGCCGGGACTGGCGGAAAGACTGCAAATGGCGCTAAGCCACGCCACTCAAGAGCAGGAGTTGAAAGGGGAACCCGCAGTATTGCTGACATCTGGCGTATTGCGTTCAACGCTAGCGAAGTTTGTGAAAAACACCATTCCCAACCTTCGCGTGCTCTCCTATCAGGAGATCCCCGATGAGAAACAAATTCGAATTGTGCAGGCCGTGGGTAATTAATCGTCCGCACGTTTTTTAAAGACGGAAATCTGCTTTGAAAATAAAACGATTTTTTGCCAAGGATATGAAAACTGCGCTGCTCCAGGTCAAAGAAGAGCTGGGCGTGGATGCTGTGATCATGTCGAATAAAAAAGTCGCGGGTGGGGTCGAAATTGTGGCAGCGGTTGATGGCGAGACTGCGCCCGCACCAGCCAAGCGTTACAACTCGCAGCCTAGACATGGTTATAACCAAGTCTCACCCTCGGTCGCTCCGACCAAGAGCAGAGAGCTGGCGGATGACCGTGTCAGTTTGCAATCTAGCGCCGACTCTGGCCGTTCTATGACTCAACGCTTTGCTAATATGCTCAAGCAATACAGCTCGGCAGATGAGCAAGAGCATCGTGCGGAAAACGAAGATTCGCTCTCTGCGCTGCTAAAGCGCCAGTCAGAAAATCGTGCGCCACAACGTAATCAGACACAACGTAGTCAGAGTAGTTCAGAGCGTCAACGTCCTGACTCTCCGCTCGGTAAGTTGCTGCAAGAAGATGCCGATGCACGCCGTAAGCCTAGACTCGATCCGACTCGTTATGATCGAAAAGTGCCTGAAGAGCCGATGGTCGCCGTCAGTGAATTAGAATCGATGCGTGAAGAGATGACCTCGATTCGCCGTTTGCTTGAGCATCAAGTTTCCGGATTAATGTGGCAAGAAGTCGAGCGTCGTGAGCCACTGCGTGCCATGTTGATCAAACGCTTAGAGCGCATGGGTGTCTCTTTGGAAATGGCGGACCAATTGGCTTGCTATATTCCAGAGGAAACGCCTCCTCCCAAAGCATGGAAAGCATTGTTAGGTTTAGTCTCCGACCAAATTCCAGTCGTCAAACACGACATCCTAAAGCGTGGTGGCGTGGTTGCCTTACTTGGGCCAACGGGGGTAGGGAAAACCACAACCGTGGCTAAATTGGCGGCTCGTGCAGCGATGGAATACGGCTCTGACAACGTCGCATTGGTGACCACAGACACTTACCGTATTGGCGCCCATGAGCAATTGTCGATTTATGGCAGAATTATGGGATGTCCTGTAAGAGTTGCTAAAGATTCCAACGAGTTAGCCGATGTAATCTATCAGCTGCGTAATCGTCGCCTGATTTTAGTCGATACCGCAGGGATGGGACAACGCGATGTTCGGTTGTCAGAACAGCTGGATACCTTGATGCAAGAGAGCGGAGAGACTATCCATAGTTACCTTGTTTTGCCTGCGACCGCGCAGCGCAAAGTATTACAAGAAACCATTGAGCATTTCAGAAGGATACCGCTTTCTGGATGCATTATGACCAAACTCGACGAATGTTTGAGCCTAGGCGAATTCGTCAGTGTGGTTGTACAAAATGCGTTGCCCGTCGCTTACATCGCGAATGGACAACGAGTGCCCGAAGATATCGTAATCGCGCAACCCAAATACATGGTCGCAAAGGCAAACGAATTGCTAGAGAAGTCGACTGAAGATGAACCTCATTACTGGACCAGTGATTCAGAGAGATTCTAGGCGGCGGACAGGTATGACAAACAAAATGATATATGACCAAGCAAGCGGCCTACGTCGCTTAACGCAACCGTCAGTGACCAAAGTAATTTCGGTCACTGGGGGTAAAGGTGGTGTAGGGAAATCGAATGTCACCTTAGGCATGGCTATCTGTATGGCAAAACAGGGCAAAAAAGTCATGGTACTTGACGCCGACTTGGGCCTCGCTAATGTTGACGTAATGCTCGGCATTCGCCCTAAACGTAACCTAGGCCATGTTTTAGCCGGAGAGTGCGAGCTAAAAGATGCTATTGTGGAAGGCCCACATGGTATTCGCATCATTCCCGCTACGTCCGGAACGCAATCCATGACCGAGCTCTCTCATGCTCAGCACGTGGGACTGATTCGTGCATTTGGCACGTTAGAAGATGAGATGGATATTTTGCTCATCGACACCGCGGCAGGTATCTCAGATATGGTGGTGAGCTTCTCACGCGCAGCGCAAGATGTAGTGGTTGTGGTGTGTGATGAACCGACCTCAATCACGGATGCGTATGCCCTGATCAAGCTACTGAGCAAAGAACATCAAGTTCAACGATTTAAAATTGTTGCTAATATGGTGAGAAGTTATCGTGAAGGCCGTGAATTATTTGCTAAATTAACATTAGTGACAGAACGGTTTTTAAATGTGAGCTTAGAACTTGTCGCCTGCATCCCACTCGACGACAATGTACGCCAAGCGGTGAAGCGACAAAAAATCGTGGTGGATGCGTATCCACGCTCACCAGCCGCACTGGCGATAAGCTCATTGGCAAACAAAGCGTTGACTTGGCCGATACCGAGAACACCAAGTGGACATTTGGAGTTTTTCGTTGAACGCTTACTTAATCGGTCAGAAACAGTAGGGGAACCTTTCGGTGAATAAAGCGCTTACATACGATCAATACGGAAATCTTAATAGCCAGCAGCTATTTCTTGAGAAGTACTCTGTATTGGTTAAGCGTATCGCTCATCATTTGATTGGTCGTCTTCCGCCCAGTGTTCTGATCGAAGACCTCATTCAAGCTGGCATGGTTGGTTTGCTTGAGGCACAAAAAAATTATGATGGAAGTAAAGGCGCGAGCTTTGAAACCTATGCCGGAATTCGGATTCGTGGGGCTATGCTCGACGATATCCGACGTGGTGACTGGGTTCCGCGATCTGTGCACAAGCATAATCGGGAAATCAGTCAAGCGATTGCAGTGCTCGAGGGAGAACTCAATCGCGATCCAACGGATGCTGAAGTGGCGAAGTTTTTAAACATGTCACTAGAGCAGTATCACAGCGTGCTGATGGACATTAACTGTTCACGTATTGTTGGGATAGAGGATCTCGGTGTTTCTGACGACGCGATTTCACCGTTTGAAGAGGGGGAAGATAACTCGCCTTTTCACGGTGTCGCTGAAGAATCTTTCCGTAAAGCACTCGTTGAATCAATAAAATCGCTCCCGGAGCGTGAAGCTTTGGTACTTTCGCTCTATTATGATGAAGAGCTAAACTTAAAAGAAATTGGTGAGGTACTTGGAGTTAGTGAATCTCGCGTCAGCCAGATACTCAGCCAATCTATGCAGCGGCTAAGAACAAAGTTAAGTTCTTGGACTCGGAATGACTAAATATCACTGATCTCAAACTCAGTGGAGGCAATTTTGAATAAAAACATGAAGATCCTTATTGTTGATGACTTTTCAACAATGCGCCGAATCGTTAAAAACCTACTTCGAGATCTGGGGTTCAATAACACGCAGGAAGCGGACGATGGCCTAACGGCATTGCCTATGCTCAAGAAAGGTGATTTTGACTTTGTAGTCACAGACTGGAATATGCCCGGTATGCAAGGTATTGACTTGCTTAAAAATATCCGTGCCGACGAAGAACTGAAGCACCTTCCTGTACTAATGATCACAGCAGAAGCCAAACGTGAGCAAATCATCGAAGCCGCTCAAGCAGGCGTGAATGGTTACATCGTAAAACCATTTACCGCTGCTACGCTTAAAGAAAAATTAGACAAAATTTTTGAGCGTTTATAAGGCTTTTGCTGCGGCAAAAGGTGCTCTATTCACACGCGCAAAAGGCTGATTCAGGATGATTTCATTAGAACAGGCTAAAGAACTCGTGCAACTTTTGGAACAGGGACAGCAAAGCGAAGCTAATAGGCTGCTGACTGATGTCTATGAGTCCTCCAACAACCCTATGCTCAAAGAGATAGGGATGTTAACGAGGGATTTGCATGAATCGCTGAAAAATTTTCATATTGATGATCGTTTCAGTGAGATCGCGACGGATGAAATTCCAGACGCACGAGAAAGACTGCAATACGTTATACAGAAAACGGAAGTCGCGGCGAACAAAACCATGGATGCAGTGGATCGCTGTATGCCGATAGCCGACAAACTACATGAAAGCTTGCTGTTGATTCGCCCTGAATGGAATGGCTTGATGAATGGCCGGATTGAACTGATGCATTTCAAGTCACTTTGCCACCGGATTGATGACTTGCTCTCGCAAGTAGAAGGCGACAGCAGTGAATTGCGTGGTGAATTGACTGAGATCCTGATGGCTCAAGACTTTCAGGATCTGACAGGACAAATCATTAAACGTGTGATTAATCTGGTCAATGAGGTTGAAAAACGTTTAGTCGAAATACTGACGGTTTTTGGCGCAGCGCAAAAAGAACAAAAAGCAGACAAGGCGACAGTTTCATCAATAGAACCAGAGGGACCGATTCTCAATCCTCATGAACGAATTGATGCTGTCTCATCTCAAGACGAAGTTGACGACCTGTTATCGAGTCTTGGATTTTAGGGGTAACGTATGAGCTACGAATTAGACGAAGACATCCTGCAGGACTTTCTGGTAGAAGCCGGCGAAATATTGGAGTTGCTTTCCGAGCAGCTCGTTGAACTGGAAAACAATCCAGAAGACCGAGATCTGTTGAACGCCATATTCCGTGGTTTTCATACCGTAAAAGGTGGTGCTGGTTTCTTGGCGCTCTCCGAGCTAGTGGAGACCTGTCATGGTGCGGAAAACGTGTTCGACATTTTACGAAATGGTCAGCGACACGTTTCTCCTAGCTTGATGGATACCATGCTTAAAGCGTTGGATACTGTTAACGAACAATTTCGTGCTGTACAAGAGCGTGAACCACTGCAACCTGCCGACCCTGAATTGCTCGATGAGTTGCATCGTCTAAGCAGACCTGCCTCTGAAGATGAGGATGAGTCTGCAGAAGCGCACTTCGATGAGCCAGAAGAAGAACTGGTTGAAGAGATCATCGAAGAAGTCGTTGAAGACGTTGTTGAAGAGGTTGTGCCCGACGTTGAGACGGAGGCTATAGCAAGCGCATCCAGTGGCGTGATCGATAAAGGTTCTATCGACGATATCAACGAAGATGAGTTCGAAAAGCTGCTTGATGAACTGCATGGTAAAGGCAAGGCTCCGGGAGCTCAGCCTCCGCAAGCCTCCGCTTCTACGCCAGCGAAAGCCGCATCGGTAACCAATTCTGATCTGAACGGCGATATCACGGACGATGAGTTTGAAAAGCTACTTGATCAACTGCATGGTAAAGGCAAGGGCCCATCGATTGAGGCTGCAGCGCCTGCTGCACCTGTAGCACCATCGACAACCAAAGCGACTGAGACACCGAAGCCTGCAGCTGCAAAATCAGCGCCCGGTGGTGATGACTTAATGACGGATGCAGAGTTTGAAAAACTGCTGGATGAGCTACATGGTTCAGGCAAAGGCCCATCGGTAGAAGAGCTTGAAATGGCGACTCGTCCAGTGGCGTCTAGCCCTGTTTCTAGTGATGCGAAAGCTTCCGCCGAGGCGAGCGCGCCTGCAACTAAGCCAGCAGCGAAACCTGCTGCTCCGGCTAAACCTGTTGCGAAGCCTGCAGCGGCAAAACCTGCTGTGGCTAAAGAGGCACCAGCAAAAGCTCCGGCTCCTGCTGCGGTAAAAGACTCTGATGAATCTCGCGAAGTAGCCGCTGGTGGTGGCGCTAAGAAAGCACAGGCAGAATCAACCGTTCGTGTCGATACCTCAACACTTGATACCATCATGAACATGGTGGGGGAGTTGGTTCTGGTACGTAACCGACTCTTGAGCCTTGGCCTGAATAGTAACGACGAAGAGATGTCTAAAGCGGTGGCTAACCTAGATGTGGTTACTGCCGACTTGCAAGGCGCGGTGATGAAAACGCGTATGCAACCGATCAAAAAAGTGTTCGGGCGTTTTCCTCGCGTGGTTCGTGACTTGGCGCGTAGCTTAAATAAAGAAATTGACCTCGAATTACGTGGTGAAGAAACCGATCTCGATAAAAACCTTGTTGAAGCACTAGCCGATCCTTTGATCCACTTGGTGCGAAACTCGGTTGACCATGGTATCGAAATGCCGGACGAGCGTGCTAAAAATGGCAAGTCTCGTACAGGTAAAGTCATTCTTTCTGCTTCGCAGGAAGGGGATCACATACAGTTAGCTATCGTAGATGACGGTGCAGGTATGGATCCCGACAAGCTGCGTGGTATCGCCGTTAAACGGGGAATAATGGATGAAGATGCCGCGAACCGACTTACCAATAAAGAATGCTTTAACCTCATTTTTATGCCTGGTTTTTCTAGTAAAGAGAAGATCACCGATATTTCAGGGCGTGGTGTGGGGATGGACGTAGTAAAAACCGCTATCAATACACTGAACGGCTCGATCGATATTGACTCTACCATGGGTAAAGGGACAAAGATCACCATCAAAGTGCCTTTGACTTTGGCTATTCTTCCTACCTTGATGGTTGGGGTTGCGGGTCACCCATTTGCACTGCCTCTAGCCAGTGTCAATGAGATTTTCCATCTGGATTTACGTCGTACCAACGTGGTTGATGGTCAGTTGACTATCATAGTACGCGAAAAATCGATCCCCTTGTTCTACTTACAAAACTGGTTAGCACCGAAGAAAGGCAAAGTACAACTTCGCCAAGGTCATGGCCATGTGGTGATTGTACAAATCGGCAGTCAGCGCGTAGGTCTGGTTGTGGATACCTTAATTGGCCAAGAAGAAGTCGTAATTAAACCACTGGATAAATTGCTACAGGGCACTCCAGGCATGTCTGGTGCGACTATCACTAGCGATGGTCATATTGCTCTGATTTTGGATGTGCCGGATCTGCTCAAGCAGTATGCAGCTGCTTCTCGCGTCTGATTAGCTGCACAACGATAAGGATAAACATGGCGATTAAAGTATTAGTTGTTGATGATTCGAGTTTTTTCCGTCGTCGCGTGAGTGAAATCATCAACTCCGAATCGCGCTTAGAAGTCATTGATGTTGCTGTAAATGGGAAAGAGGCAGTAGAAAAGGCCGCTCGACTTAAGCCTGATGTGATTACGATGGATATTGAAATGCCCGTCATGGACGGCATTTCTGCTGTCCGAGAGATCATGGCAAACAATCCCGTGCCCATTTTGATGTTCTCTTCATTGACCCATGATGGCGCAAAAGCCACATTGGATGCACTGGATGCTGGCGCGTTAGACTTTTTACCTAAGAAGTTTGAAGATATCGCGCGCAACCGGGATGAAGCCGTCACACTGTTACAGCAGCGTGTGCTTTCTATTGCGTCGAAAAAGATGTTTTTACGTCGCCCCGTATCTCCACGTCCAGCACCTGTGTCTTCCCCTGCTAGCACTCCATCACTCAATCAAGAACGAGCTACCTCCACCACTTCGGTAGGAAATCGCCCAACAATGCCGATTTCGGCTGCGACTCGTTTTAAAGCTTCGGGTAAAAAATACCAGTTGACCGCAATAGGAACCTCAACCGGTGGACCTGTAGCCTTGCAGAAAATATTAACTAAGCTGCCTGCTAACTACCCGCATCCCATAGTGTTGATTCAACATATGCCAGCGACGTTTACGGCTGCTTTTGCTAGCCGTCTCAATTCTCTATGTAAAATTGAAGTTAAAGAAGCGGAAGATGGAGATATGCTGCGTCCGGGTGTCGCTTATTTAGCCCCTGGCGGTAAGCAGATGATGCTGGATGGTCGACCCGGTTCAGCTCGCCTACGCATTATCGACGGTGGCGAGCGCATGAACTATAAACCGTGTGTGGATGTTACTTTTGGCTCCGCGGCAAAAATCTTTGGTGACAAAGTGCTGTCCATGATTTTGACCGGAATGGGTGCGGATGGACGTGAAGGTGCGCGGATGCTGAAACAAGCAGGAGCCACCATTTGGGCACAAGATGAAGAAAGTTGTGTCGTGTATGGCATGCCACAAGCTGTCGCTAAAGCAGGAATTTCAACGGAAGATCTACCGCTGGAGAGAATCGCAGAGCGTATGTTGGTAGAAGTCGGGCTCGCCTAAGGAATCTCAATGATCGTTTGGAGTGTAGCAAACCAAAAAGGTGGGGTAGGAAAAACCACCACAACGATTACATTGGCAGGCTTATTAAGCCAGCAGGGTAAGCGTGTCCTGCTGGTTGATACCGATCCACATGCCTCACTGACTACTTATTTGGGGTACGATTCTGATGGTGTACCAGCCAGTTTATTCGACTTGTTCCAGTTGCGTGAATATAACGAAGCTTCTGTTAAACCTCTGATTTTAAATACTGATATTCAAGGTATTGATCTGATCCCTGCCCATATGTCTCTTGCGACCTTGGATCGCGTCATGGGAAATCGCAGTGGGATGGGCCTGATTTTAAAGCGTGCACTGCTCGCGCTGCGTCATGTTTATGACTATGTACTGATTGATTGCCCACCTATTTTGGGGGTAATGATGGTTAATGCGTTGGCGGCCAGCGATCGTATTCTTATACCTGTGCAAACCGAATTTCTGGCGATGAAAGGTTTGGAGCGTATGGTTCGCACTTTGGCAATTATGCAGAAATCGCGCAGCCGTGAGTTTAAAGTGACTATCGTGCCAACCATGTACGATAAGAGAACGCGTGCTTCGTTGCAGACATTGAATCAACTGAAAAAGGACTATCCAGACAAAGTTTGGACGTCTGCAGTACCGATTGATACCAAATTTCGTGATGCCAGTTTACAGCGACTCCCCGCTTCGCATTTTGCAGAGGGGAGCCGTGGCGTGTTCGCTTATAAGCAGCTTCTGCTTTTCTTAGAGAGGCTCGCTATCGATGAGTAGTGCATTGATATCCAGCGAACAAGCGCTGAACGATTATTTTACGGCGTTATTGGATGAAGAAACGGCCGAATTTGAGTCCACTCTCAAGCCTGAACCAGTGTGGGAGATGGCTCCTGCCATCCAGTCTGTGCCAAATAAAAGTTATTTTGATGCAGAAATTGAAGAGCTTGAGCTGCCTAATCTTGAAGATGTGCAGCGTTTGCTCAGTCAGTTGGAATCGAGTAATCCAGTAGCCGATCTGGATCTGGAACAGATTCTCGAAGAAAACACGGCTAAAATCGCTAAAATCGACCCCGTTGTTCAGCCCTGCAGCGTTGTTGAAGAGATCCAAGAGTGGGAAATCGAAACCAGCTATGTTGAGCCGGACATCGAGACGCCAGAGAGTGTTATTGAAGACGATCTCGAACCAGAGTCTGTGGATACTGAGGCAGAGCGTGAAATTGCGATAGAAACCAGCATCGAGGAACCTGTCGCTGAGGTACCGGTTGTTGAGGCGCAAGCTGTTCCAGAAACACAAGCTGGGCGCAATAAACTGGGCACTTGGACCAACACGATCCGTGAAAAAGATTTCCAAGTCCTCTATTTTGATGTCAATGGTGTCACTTTCGCAGTGCCACTCGATGAGTTAGGTGGGATTCATCGTATGACCACACTTAACCATTTAATTGGTCGTCCGGCTTGGTATTTAGGCTTACAAACCAATCGAGATTCACAACTTGATGTGGTTGATACAGCAAAATGGGTAATGGCTGAGAAGCTGCATGATGAGAGTTATAAGCAAGCTTATCAGTATATTGTGATGTTGGGAGAAAGTGCGTGGGGACTTGCCAGCACTCAGCTCATGGGCACAGAGTTACTCAGTACAGAAAAAGTGCGATGGCGTGAACAAGTCGGTAAACGGCCATGGCTCGCGGGCATGGTGAAAGAAAAAATGTGCGCTTTGATCCATGTTCAAGCATTGATAGCTATGCTTAATGCAGGGCTTGATGTAAAAGCACTGGAAAATTAAAACATTGGGTGTCGGAAACGACTCAGAGAGGGAAAGGTATGTCTCAGGCGAATGAAGTGAAAGTCAGAAAAGAAAAGTCGAACGATGAAGTACTTCAATGGGTGACGTTCCAATTGGAAGAAGAAACGTACGGCATTAATGTAATGCAGGTACGTGAAGTACTGCGCTACACCGAAATTGCTCCTGTACCGGGAGCGCCTGACTATGTATTAGGTATTATCAACCTGCGTGGTAACGTCGTGACGGTTATCGACACTCGTTCACGTTTTGGTTTGATGCAAGGCGAAATTACTGACAATACCCGCATCATTGTGATTGAGTCAGAACGCCAAGTCATCGGTATTCTGGTAGATAGCGTGGCCGAAGTGGTTTACCTACGTTCATCAGAAATTGACTCAACCCCAAGTGTGGGCACCGATGAAAGCTCGAAATTTATTCAAGGTGTGAGCAATCGTGATGGCAAACTACTGATTCTGGTGGATCTGAACAAGTTCCTGACCGATGAAGAATGGGACGAAATGGCTCATATGTAATGGTTGATTTGATTTGGTTAACCCCTCCTGTGATCGCAGGAGGGTCGGTTTTTGTTGTTTTGTGCATCATGCTGGCATTGTGGCGTCTTAAACGTGGTCAGCATCGTCAAAGTGAAACCTTGCGCCAACAAATTCGCAATCTGGATCGTGAGCTGCAGAAATCCAACAAACAACTGCTTGAAGTGCGTTCGGTGATGGTCGGGCTCGGACAAAAAGTCAGTGAGCAACAAGATATCATTCGCCATCTCAATGAGCGTTTACTTGAGCTGGAAAATACTGACGCGGATGCGCGTTTGTACACTCGTGCCAGTAAGATGGTGCAACTCGGTGCCGATCTCAATGAACTGATCCAAGAGTGCGAGCTGCCCAAGGCCGAAGCAGAATTGATGATGTCTTTGCAAAATAAACTGGCGGGTAAGGAATCGATTCCTCCGCTGGAAAGTCATCCCGAAGTTCGAGCCAACAAAGCCAAATCATAGTATGGCTTATTTCCTTGAAGCCTACTGGTAGCCAACACGACTAAGGCTTCAATTAAGAAAAAGATAGTCATTTGGATATGGCTCATGACTGAATGAGTTTTTGAAGGAAGCGTAGGCTTCCTTTTTTTATTCTTCATCGACAGGAACGGATGAATCGTTGAGATGAGGGTTTAGCGCGTTTGATATTGTGATATCACGCATGTTTCTCGTTATGGATGGATTATAGTTGTAACTACAAAGGGTTAGATGCGAACAAAACGCGTGAATTTTTAATAGATTCTTACTTAGTTTCGTGATTAGTAATAGAGTTCGCGTCTTTAGTCTCCCCCTCGCTGTGTTAATATAGCCGTCCCAACGCTCTTAGTAGATAAGCATGTTAGAAGTTAAAAATCTCACCGCCATACGTGATGAACGGATTTTATTCGAATCACTCTCTTTTGAGATCCATGCTGGCGAACTCGTTCAAATCGAAGGTCGTAATGGCACAGGCAAAACGACCTTGTTACGTATTATTGCGGGTCTTGGAGAGTGTGAGTGTGGGGAAATCCTCTGGCAACGGAGCAAAATTCAAAGTGACCGCGAAAGTTATCATCAAGACTTGCTGTTTTTAGGTCATCAAACCGGCATCAAGCGAGAACTCACCGCACTGGAAAATTTACGTTTTTATCTGGCGGTTCATCAACAAACGGTGGATGAACACGCGATTTTTCAAGCGCTAGCCAAAGTTGGATTAGCTGGGCGTGAAGATGTGCCGGTTGCACAGTTGTCGGCAGGGCAACAGCGTCGAGTTGCCTTGGCAAGATTATGGTTAAGTAAAAAGCCACTGTGGATTTTGGATGAACCGCTCACCGCCATCGATAAGCAAGGAGTGAGTGTGCTTGAGGCGCTCTTTTTAAGCCATGCGCAGCAAGGGGGGATAGTGATACTGACGACTCACCAAGACATGTTTGCCGATAACCCTAAACTGCGCAAAATTCGCTTAGGTGATCCGAAATGATGTCTGCTTTTATTCAGTTTATTCATCGTGAACTTTTAATTGCTTTTCGCCGTCAGGCGGATGTGTTTAACCCTCTGTGGTTTTTTATCATCGTGATTACCCTGTTTCCGCTCAGTGTGGGACCAGAACCTGCCTTGTTGGCACGAATTGCGCCGGGGATTGTTTGGGTGGCCGCTTTATTAGCGGCATTGCTCTCATTGGAGCGTTTATTTCGTGATGATTTTCAAGATGGTGCATTAGAGCAAGCGATGCTGACACCATTACCGCTCTCAGTGGTGGTACTGGCTAAGGTGACGGCTCATTGGCTACTGACAGGCTTACCGCTGATTTTAATTAGCCCACTACTGGCGATCTTGCTTTCATTTGATAGCTCAACCTGGCTTGCGGTAGTGCTGACTCTGTTGCTGGGGACTCCAACACTGAGTTTTATTGGGGCAATTGGGGTGGCACTCACCGTGGGTTTGCAAAAGGGTGGGGTGCTATTGAGCTTATTGGTTTTGCCGCTCTTCATCCCAGTTTTGATATTTGCGACCTCGGCGATTGATGTGGCGGCATTGGGAATGCCGTATAACGGCCAGCTTGCGATTTTAGCGGCTATGCTCATGGGTTCGATGACTCTAACGCCATTTGCGATCAGCGCGGCGTTACGAGTAAGTGTGCATTGATTGTTTTCGATCAAGCACGAAAATACTGCGTTAGATAAATTATAACAACTTAGTTAAAACTCAATAATTTGAAAGCAAAGTGAGATAAACATGTGGAAATGGCTTCATCCCTATGCCAAACCTGATGCCGCTTACCAGCTGTGTGGTAAGTTGTTGCCTTGGTTTGCCAGTTTAGGATTCCTGTTTCTTGCGGTAGGAACGGTGCTCGGTTTGGCCTATGCACCTGCGGATTACCAACAAGGAGACAGTTTTCGAATCATTTATATCCATGTTCCCGCAGCGATATGGTCGATGGGCGTTTACATGTCGATGGCCATCGCCGCATTTATCGGGATAGTCTGGCAACTGCGCATTTCGGATATGGCCGCGTTAGCCATGGCACCCATCGGCGCGGTGTACACTTTTATTGCCCTTATCACTGGTGCTATTTGGGGCAAACCGATGTGGGGAGCATGGTGGGTGTGGGATGCGCGTCTCACCTCTGAGCTTGTTCTGCTGTTTCTCTATTTAGGGGTTATTGCGCTTTATCATGCGTTTGATGACCAAAAAACTGCGGCAAAAGCGGCGGGTATATTAGCCATCGTCGGAGTGATTAACCTGCCTATCATTCACTTCTCCGTTGAGTGGTGGAACACCTTGCACCAAGGTGCCACGATCACTAAGTTTGCCAAACCATCGATCGCACCAGAAATGTTATGGCCACTGCTCGCTTGTATCTTGGGTTTTGCGTTCTTTTTTGCCGCATTGACCATGATCCGCTTACGCAATGAAATTTTGAGCCGAGAAAGCCATCGTCCTTGGGTGAGTGAGCTTGCCAACCAAACCGTGCGAGGAAATCGGTAATGCATTTTGACTCTTTCAGTGATTTTTTAGCGATGGGCGGTTATGCCGCTTACGTTTGGAGTGCTTTCGGTTTGACTTATCTTTCCATGGCGATGTTGTGGATCGTCAGCGTTCGACGCAAAACCAAGTTACTCAACCAAGTGCGCGATAAATTGGCGCGTCAGGCGCGTATTGATGCTGCGAAACATATGGAGAACACACTATGAACCCAAGACGTAAAAAGCGGCTCGGTGTTGTTTTGGCCATTCTATTTGGCCTTAGCGCGACCATTGGGCTCATCATCTATGCCTTGAATCAGAATATGGATCTCTTCTATACCCCGACTGAGCTCGTGTATGGCAAAGAGGGGAAAAAGCCGGAAATCGGCCAGCGTTTACGTATTGGCGGTATGGTGGTGGAAGGTTCGGTAAAACGTGATCCGAACTCATTGAAAGTCAGCTTTGATCTACACGATGTGGGACCAAGTATTACCGTGACCTATGACGGTATTTTGCCCGATCTGTTCCGAGAAGGTCAGGGTATCGTAGCACAAGGGGTGTTAGTGGAGCCGACCAAAATTGAAGCGTTTGAAGTGCTGGCAAAGCATGATGAAAACTATATGCCACCAGAAATTGCAGATGCGATGAAAAAGACCCACGCTCCACTGCAATACTCGCAAGAACAGAAACAAGGAAGCGCCCAATGATTGCTGAAATTGGCCACTTTGCACTGATTGTATCGCTCAGCTTAGCGATATTACTCAGTGTGCTGCCATTAGTTGGGGCGTCACGCAACAACACACTATTGATGAACACGGCTCGCCCTTTGTCATGGGGTATGTTCTTTTTGCTGTCGATCTCGTTTGCGGTTTTGCTGTGGGCGTTCTATATCAATGATTTTACAGTGCAATATGTGGCAAGTAACTCCAATAGTGAGCTGCCTTGGTACTATCGCCTCACTGCTGTATGGGGAGCGCATGAAGGTTCATTACTGCTTTGGGTGCTTATCCAAGCGGCTTGGACTGTGGCTGTCGCGAGTTTTAGCCGCGGTATGCCACAAGAATCGGTAGCGCGTGTGCTTGCGGTGATGGGGATGATTACTGTTGGGTTCTTACTCTTCATCATTCTGACGTCTAACCCGTTTTTACGCACCTTGCCCTATTTTCCGATTGACGGCCGTGATTTAAATCCGCTGCTGCAGGACCCTGGGTTAATCATTCACCCGCCTATGTTGTACATGGGATATGTGGGATTCTCAGTGGCTTTCTCGTTTGCGATTGCTTCTTTGATGACAGGCCGTCTCGACACGGCATGGGCACGTTGGTCACGACCTTGGACAACGGCCGCTTGGCTCTTTTTGACGCTGGGTATCGTACTGGGTTCATGGTGGGCTTACTACGAACTTGGCTGGGGCGGTTGGTGGTTCTGGGATCCAGTGGAAAACGCCTCTTTCATGCCTTGGCTTGCCGGAACAGCGCTGATGCACTCATTAGCGGTGACTGAAAAACGCGGCACGTTCAAAGCGTGGACGGTACTGCTGGCGATTTCTGCATTCTCGTTGAGCCTATTGGGCACCTTCTTAGTGCGCTCAGGCATCTTGGTTTCGGTGCATGCTTTCGCCTCCGATCCGGCGCGCGGTATGTTCATTCTCGGCTTCTTGATTGCGGTGATTGGTGGTTCACTACTGCTATTTGCGATCAAAGGTGCTTCAGTACGAGTGCGTGGTAATTTTGAGCTGGTATCTCGTGAAAACAGCTTATTGGTAAACAACGTGCTGCTGATGACTGCACTCGCGGTAGTACTGATTGGCACCCTGTTGCCTTTAGTGCACAAACAACTGGGTCTTGGTTCCGTCTCTATCGGTGCGCCTTTCTTTAACATGCTGTTTGCCTGGTTGATGATTCCTTTTGCATTTTTTATGGGAATTGGTCCACTGATCCGCTGGAAGCGCGATCAAATCTCCACACTCTTTAAACCTATGCTCATCACAGCGATGGCATCGTTAGTATTGGCAGCGTTGATGATGTGGCTGAATGCTCCGACGTTTAGCCCAATGGCTTATCTTGGTTGGGTCATGGCGTGGTGGATCTTACTGTTACACGCTTATGAACTGCACACGCGAGCGACTCATCGTCACCGCTTCATAGTTGGGGTGAAGAAACTGCAACGTAGCCACTGGGCGATGATGCTTGGTCATGTTGGTTTAGCGGTGAGCATCATTGGTATTGCTATGGTGCAAAACTACAGCATTGAACGTGATGTGCGTTTGGCTCCGGGAGATAACTTCCAACTCAATGAGTACAACTTTTACTTCCAAGGTGTGCGTGATAAAGATGGACCGAACTACGATGGCTACATTGCTGATTTTGAAATCACTAGCCAAGGCCAATATATCAATACATTGCATGCTGAGAAGCGTTTCTATCGCACCGCAAAGTCAATGATGACCGAAGCGGCGATCGACCGTGGCATTACGCGTGACCTTTACATTGCGATGGGTGAGCGCTTGGATGATAACCGCTCTTGGGCTGTGCGTATTTATTACAAACCTTATGTGCGCTGGATTTGGGCTGGCGGCTTGCTGATGGCCATCGGTGGTGCCTTAGCCATCAGTGACAAGCGTTACCGCTTTAGAAAAAACGCACATCAGGAGGCTTAAGTGAATAAGAAGATTTTATTTATCCCGCTAGTGGCGTTTTTGCTGTTGGCTGGTGTGTTTGCTACCCAGTTAATGAAAAACTCCGCAGGGGATGACCCAACCAAGTTGGAATCGGTTTTGGTGGGAAAAACCGTACCTGAGTTTCGTCTCGAAGATCTGGCAGAGCCCGGTAAGTTATACGATCAGTCGATTTTCAAAGGCGAGCCTTTACTGCTCAATGTATGGGCAACCTGGTGTCCAACCTGTTATGCCGAGCATCAATACCTCAATGAGTTGGCCAAACAAGGGGTAAAAATCATCGGTCTTAATTATAAAGATCAGCGAGATAAAGCAACTCAATGGCTAAATGATTTAGGCAATCCTTACCTGATCAGCTTGTTTGATGGCAATGGTATGTTGGGGCTGGATCTTGGGGTCTACGGCGCTCCAGAAACCTTCTTAATCGATGCCAATGGCGTGATTCGCTATCGTCATGTTGGGGATGTTAATTCGCGCAACTGGCAAGAAACACTCGCGCCACTGTATGAAAAAATGCTGGCGGAGGCGAAACAATGAAAAAGTGGTTGTTTGCGGTCTGTGCCGCCATGCTGATTTCTCTCTCGGCGTTTGCAACGATTGAAGTGTATGACTTTGATACCCCAGAGCAGGAGAAACAATTTCAAGAATTGGGGGCGACCTTGCGCTGCCCGAAATGTCAAAACAACACGATTGCCGACTCAAACGCTGAGTTGGCACAAGATCTGCGCCAAAAAGTGTATGAGATGACCAAAGAGGGTAAATCGAAATCGGAAATCGTCGACTACATGATTGCGCGTTATGGCAACTTTGTGACCTACAATCCGCCATTTACCTTAGGTACCGCTGTTCTTTGGCTTGGGCCTATTTTAGTGTTAGTGATTGGTTTCACTGTGATTGTGTTACGCAGTCGTCGTAAAGCGCGTGATGCTGCGAATAATGCCGAGTGGAATGAAGAGCAAGAAGCCCGTTTGAAAGCATTGCTAAAAGAAGAGCAAGAGGGAGAGAAGTAATCATGTGGATGTTTTGGATCTCGACCCTATTACTGGTGGCGATTGCGGTGGTTTTCGTCATTATTCCGTTTATTCAAAAGCGTGCGAATAACGATCAGGCTTTGCGTGATGAGCTGAATAAAGCGTTTTACAAAGACCGCTTGAAAGAGCTTGAAGAGGAAACCGAAGAAGGCATTGTTGCCGATCAGCAAGATTTGATTGCCGACTTAAAACAGACTCTGCTTGACGACATTCCAACCCAGCAAAAACATCAACAGGAAAATCGTGTTTCACTGTGGATGGTTGCCCTGCCTTCAGTGTTGTTAGTGGTCGGATTGAGTTATGCGCTGTACGCCAAGTTTGGTCACTATCAGCACATTCAGGCTTGGCAGCAAGTGTCAGCACAACTGCCTGAATTATCGAAAAAACTCATGTCGCCACAAGCGGAACTCAGTGACGAAGAGATGAATGATTTGACGTTGGCACTGCGCACTCGACTGCATTATCAGCCTGATGATGTGACCGGTTGGTTGTTGCTTGGTCGGATTGGCCTTGCTAATCGCGATCTGGAAACCGCGATTGGCGCGATGAAGAAAGCTTTTGCTCTGGATAATGAAGATCCGGATGTGAAATTTGGTTACGCACAAGCTTTGATGCTTTCGAATGATCCTGTCGACCAGCAAGAAGCGAAGTCGATTCTGCTCAAGTTAGCCCAACGTGGTTATGCTGATTTACGCGTCTATTCATTATTGGCGTTTGATGCTTTTGAAAGTGGAGATTTTCCTGCTGCAATCAAGTACTGGAGTTTGATGCAACAAGCGATTGGTCCTGACGATGCTCGTTATGAGATGCTCAGCCGCAGTATTGAAAGCGCTCGTAAGAGAATGGGCGAGGGCATGGCAGAGGGTCAATCGGTGAAAGTCACCATTAATCTAGGCGAGCAGCTTAAGGTTGATCCTAACGCAGTGTTGATCGTCTCTATCCATGCTCCCGGTTCACCAATGCCTGTTGCTGCAGCCCGTTATCCGCTAGGTGAGTTTCCAAGAACCGTGGTGTTGGATGACAATAACAGCATGATGGAAGGATCAAAATTGTCCAGTCTTGAGTCGTATGTGGTACGCGTGCGTATCGACAGCGATGGTAATGTGGCGACGAAAAGCGGTGACTGGTATGCCGAAAGTCCCACAATGAAAACAGGTGAGCCTGTTGACGTTGTGCTTGATAAGCAGTATGAATAAAATCACAAGCTGAAAAATAATATAACAATAAGGCCGATGGGATCATCGGCCTTTGCACATGGAATTACGTATGGTTGGCCGCTTATCTTGGATTACGCTATTCACACTTTTTTTAGTTGGGTGCAGCAGTGCACCTGATGACTCCTCCCCTCATTCGCAGGTGAACGATCCTCTGGAAAGTTTCAACCGGCAAATGTGGACAATTAACTATGACTACCTAGACCCTTATGTGGTGCGCCCGGTCTCTCTATTTTATGTCGGTTATGTACCTAAGCCTGTACGCAGTGGCATTGCCAACTTCCTCTCTAACTTAGACGAGCCTGCCAGCATGGTGAATAACCTGCTGATGGGCAATGGGACAAAAGCGGTCGATCACTTTAATCGTTTTTGGATTAATACCAGCTTTGGTTTACTCGGTTTGATTGATATCGCTTCTGAAGCCGGCATCAAAAAATACGATGATAAGGCGTTTAGTGATGCGGTAGGCCATTACGGTGTGGGCAATGGCCCCTATTTAATGGTGCCAGGTTATGGTCCCTATACGGTACGCGAAGTGACCGATGTGGTGGATGGCATGTATTTCCCGCTTGCCTATCTCAATATCTGGGCTGGGATAGGCAAATGGGCACTTGAAGGCATGGAAACACGCGCTGCGTTAGTCTCGCAAGAGGCCTTATTACAAGACTCACCTGATCCTTACAGTTTGGCTCGCGATGCTTATCTTCAACGGCAAGCTTTCAAAGCGGAGATCCAAGTGGATGACTATGACCCTGAGGAAGAAGAGTATCTCGATGAATATTTAAATGAAGGGTTATGATCGCCTCTGAAATCAGGCTGACATAACCCTGCCGCTAAAGTATTCATTGGAAACAATATACTCTGTATTACGGATCAGCTCTTCCCGCATTTCTGACCAGTGTACGATTTCATCGTTGGCGCTAGCGATTTGAGGGACAACTCCCCCCACTCGAATATTAAACGGGGTAAGCTCTTGAGCCCAGCTCTGAGTAAACCCCGATACCATCGAATTGGCACTCACAATACCGGATCTATCTTGTACTGTGTTGTAACACACCACATTGACGATGACCCCTTTGGTTTGTCGTTGGCGCATCCTAACAGAGCAAGCATGACTGAAGTTAAACAGTGAAGACGCAATAGCCGCGAGCTGCTGAATAAACTGCTCGCTAGGTTTTTCATCGACCAGTGACGGCAATGGCGCAGACGGTAAGTTGTTGATCAGCACATCGGGCGCACGCTCAAATTTTTGCTCGACCATATCAAGCAGCGTCTCAATACTTTCTGGGGAAAAATCCTTGAGATGAAAGTAGGCAACTTGTTCTGAGAGTGCATGGCAGCGCCAATACGTATCGACTAATCCTTGTTGATCGCGATCGCAGAGGATCACTTTGGCTCCTAACTTCACAAAATGTGTTGCCAGTGTGCTACCCAAGGCTGAGCTTGCAGAAGTAATTAATATTATTGCACTTTTTATGTCCATGAGTGCCACCTTACCTTATTTTTATCTGCCTTTTTAACCGTGAGGTTTCGCAGGGGGTTTGGACAGCATGGTTGATTACATGTGTATACAGTGTGAATAAGTTCAAATAACTTTGGATTAACCAAACTGAAACTTAATACTTTGCATCCATTCACAAAAAATATTAAACAGAATCCTTGTTTGCAGTATGCCTTATGTATATCCCCTTTCTACTTGAAACTCAGGGGGGGCTAGGTTGGCTTCCCAAGTGTAGAGTCACTCTATACACATAGTGCTGCCTAGTGGCCGCTTACCTGCAACTCACAGTAGTTTGGACATAGAGCGAATGGCTTTCTTGCAGAGGAGAAGAAAGGCGAGAACAGAAGGTCAAGATTAACTAGCAGTACGTAATTGATCTTGGCGATAGGCGGTGGCGAGACGATGATAAAAGTCTTTTGCCAATAGCGTAGAGGGTTGCTTATCCGCGAGGTGACGCCGTTCGTGCCCTGAGAGGTTCAAGTACACCTCTTCAGGCAAACCTTGAGTATCCTGTGGACGATAAGTAAGCACTTCCGGTGTGAGATAGTGACTGAGCTTTGTGCTGGCCATGCCACCTTGATGAAAGAGTGCGGATTGTCTGGCGGAGATTTGATAGGAGCTCTTATCATTTTCTAGGCGTTGAGGCTCTGCGAGTTCAAAACGCTGACGCAATACTTGTTCCGTTGTCGGTGGAACCTCAATTTTATCTACTGGTGTATTATCACGGACATCATTAGAGAACAGGGCCAAGAGTAAGGCAAAGTCGGCACGACGCCCATGCGTCACTGCTTGGCTAATTCCTTGGCCAAAATGCAGTTCGCTAATGACACCGGCTTTATCTAATGTATGGACTTGCATGACACTCCCCCCTTGATGTCCATATAACGGCACAAGAGCAGAAAACTTGAGGTGAACAAATGAAAAAAGCCTGCAAAATTGCAGGCTTATGACGATTAATTAAGCAGTGTCAGCTTATTTTGCTAGGTTCTGAGCAACGAAGTCCCAGTTAACCAGAGCCCAGAAACCATTCATGTAATCTGGACGTACGTTACGGTAGTCGATGTAGTACGCGTGTTCCCACAGGTCAACCGTCAGCAGAGGGGTTACACCTTCTTCAGTCAGCGGTGTTGCTGCGTTTGAAGTGTTAGTGATTGCCAGAGTGCCGTCAGCTTTTTTCACCAACCAAGTCCAAGATGAACCGAAGTTGTTGATGGCTGAATCAGTAAATTTTGCTTTGAAGTCAGCAAAAGAACCGAATGCTGCATTGATTGCTTCAGCAACTGCGCCAGTTGGCTCGCCACCACCGTTTGGTGACAGGCAGTGCCAGTAGAAAGTGTGGTTCCAAACCTGCGCAGCGTTGTTGAAAATACCGCCAGTTGAGGTCTTGATGATCTCTTCTAGGGATTTGTTTTCAAACTCAGTACCTGGGATCAGACCGTTCAGTTTTACCACATAAGTGTTGTGGTGCTTACCGTGGTGGAAATCCAGAGTTTCTGCTGAGATGTGTGGTTCCAGTGCGTCTTTCGCATAAGGAAGAGCGGGTAATTCAAATGCCATTGCTCGATTCTCCGTTGAGTGTAAAGAGTGGATTCTCTTTATGTCATTGCTTCCAGTGTATTATTTTCTTCGTCGTTACGACTGACTTGCCAAGTATTTTAGCAACTTTTTACTTTATTAAAAGCCTGAAGGCAGAAAAAGATCCAGCAACGCCAAGTCGAGCGTATATCCATATTGAGAATATGCTTTTTATTCTCGGTTATTCCTTTAGAATGTGCCCATATTTGATGACATCCATTAACGAGGAAGCGATGGAAACTATTGACAAAATCAAACAGCAAATCGCCGAGAACCCGATTCTGCTTTATATGAAAGGCTCACCGAAACTGCCAAGCTGTGGTTTCTCTTCGCAAGCCGCACAAGCTCTGATGGCTTGTGGTGAGAAGTTTGCTTATGTAGATATCCTACAAAACCCAGACATCCGTGCAGAGTTGCCGGTTTACGCGCAGTGGCCAACGTTTCCACAACTGTGGATTGAAGGTGAGCTGATTGGCGGTTGTGACATCATGCTGGAAATGTTCCAAAAGGGTGAACTGCAAACTCTGGTAAAAGAAGCGGCTGCTCGCTCAGCAAGCCAAGAGTAATACTGGTTAAATTTACAGTTTCTCTTGATTTCATAAGGCCACATTGAGTAATGTGGCCTTAATTTTATCTCGTCAGCGATTTCCATGACCCGGTTATTTATTGCAGAAAAACCTAGCCTTGCGCGAGCGATTGCCGATGCACTACCCAAGCCTCATAAAAAAGAACAAGGGTGTATTCGCTGTGCTAATGGCGATATCGTGACTTGGTGCATTGGTCACCTTCTCGAACAAGTCGAGCCAGACGCTTATGATGAGCGCTACAAAAAGTGGAATATGGCGGATTTGCCTATCATTCCACAGCAGTGGCAACTGCGCCCAAGAAAATCCTCCTCTCAACAGCTCACTGTCGTTCGTAAGCTACTCAAAGAAGCAACGCAGATTATCCATGCCGGGGACCCCGATCGGGAAGGGCAACTGTTGGTGGATGAGGTGATCGATTATTGCAAAGTGCCGAAGAGCAAAAAAGAAACCGTGCAGCGCCTTTTGATCAATGATTTAAACCTTTCGGCAGTCAAGCGTGCCTTACAAGGCTTGCGCAGTAATCGAGAGTTTATTCCACTCTCTGTTTCGGCTTTAGCGCGTTCACGCGCTGACTGGCTGTATGGTATGAATATGTCTCGAGCTTATACCCTGCTTGGGAAAAAAGCCGGTTATCAAGGCGTGCTCTCCGTAGGGCGAGTACAGACGCCAGTACTGGGTTTAGTGGTGCGACGGGATGAAGAGATCGAGCATTTTATCCCGCATGATTATTTTACTCTTGATGCTTTAATTCCATACCAAAATGGCACCGAACACTTCGACATACGTGCCCGTTGGAAACCAAGTGAGGCCTGCTTACCTTGGCAAGATGAAGAAGGGCGGGTCACTAACCGTAAATTGGTGGACAATGTCGCCAGTCGCATTGCGAATCAGCCCGCGACAGTGACTGAATCAGAGCAAGATCAAACCAAGCAAGCGGCGCCTTTGCCCTATTCACTTTCAGCGCTGCAAATTGATGCGGCAAAACGGTATAACTTCAGCGCACAACAAGTGTTGGATCTGTGCCAGTCTCTTTATGAAAAGCATAAATTGATCACTTATCCGCGATCTGATTGCCGATACTTACCGACAGAGCATTTAGCTCAGGCTCCCGACGTGGTAGCGGCGATTGCCAACAATGCGCAAGAGATGGTCACCGCAGTGAATGATGCGGATTTATCACTACGCTCCAAAGCATGGAATGACAGTAAAGTCGACGCGCACCACGCCATCATTCCAACGCCGAAGAAAGCGTCGGTTAATGCGCTGTCAGGGCATGAAATGAAAGTGTATCAACTGATTGCGCGTCAGTACCTTATGCAATTTTATCCTGCGGCGATTTATGCAGAAGCCAAACTGGTCTTTAACATCGCTGGCGGTATTTTTATTGCCAAAGGGCGTCAACTGCTCAGTGCTGGATGGAAAGTGTTGGTCGGTCAGCAAGATGAGCAAGAAGAGGGCGTGGATAAAGTGCCTCCTTTGCCTGTTGGCACTGTGCTGCAGTGTCGAGAAGGGGAAATAAAACAGAGACAAACCGAGCCGCCACGCCATTTTACGGAAGCTACATTACTGCAGGCGATGACGGGGATTGCCCGTTTCGTGGCCGATAAAGAGCTAAAAAAAATTCTGCGTGAGACGGATGGTTTAGGCACTGAAGCCACACGAGCTGGGATCTTGGATACCTTGTTTAAGCGTGGATTGCTGCAGCGTGATAACAAGCTCATTAAAAGCACGCCAGCTGGCCGAGGTTTGATTCATGCGTTACCCAGTGAAGCCACCTATCCCGATATGACGGCACATTGGGAACATCAACTGCAAGCGATCGCGGAAAAGGGGCAAGCTTATCAACCCTTTATGCAGACTCTACAAGGCCGCCTTGAGCAGTTAATTGAGCAAGTTCAGGTCGCACCGGTCCCTGTATCATTGCAAGCTTTGCCAGCGGTGAGTAAACCTGCCTTTAAGCGCGCACGCCGTGCACCAAAGAGTAAAGCCAGAACGTATAAAGCTTAATAAACCCAGAGCAGAGCAAAATGATCCCACTGATTTACCATCCTATTTATTCACAACTGGATTTGCCTGTGGGGCATCGTTATCCGATCAATAAGTATCGTCTGCTTTACGAAGAGATTGTGCGTCAAAGAGAGCAAAGTGAAGCATGGCAAGCGAGCTTCGAGTTTCATACCCCCATTGCGGCCGAGCTTTCACGCATCACGCGATTGCATGACCCAGATTATGTGCAAGCTTTGCTCGAGGGGAGGTTACCTGCGGCTAAGATGCGTCGAATCGGATTTCCTTGGAGCAAACCACTGATTGAGCGTACTTTGTACTCGGTGGGAGGAACCTGCCTCACGGTTGAGCAAGCGTTGCAATCAGGGGTGGCAATTCATCTCAGTGGTGGCTATCACCATGCTCACGCCGATTTTGGTAGCGGTTTCTGTCTGTTCAATGATCTGGCGATAGCCGCGCACTTTGCACTCTCTTTGCCTATTGTTGATAAAGTTTTGATCATTGACAGTGATGTACATCATGGTGACGGCACGGCAACCTTGTGCGCGGAACGTGACGATATCATTACGCTCTCTTTTCACTGCGATAAGAATTTTCCGGCGCGTAAGCCTGCCTCTAGTATGGATGTCGGATTTGCTAACCAGACGGGCGATGAAGAGTTTTTGTCCACCTTCATCCAAGTGGTGGAAATGGCGGTCAATCTCCATCGACCTGATCTGATCCTCTATGACGCCGGTGTGGATATTCATAACGATGATGAGCTAGGTTATTTATCCATTTCACAGGCCGCTATCGCGCAACGAGATCGTTTTATGTTGGGTTTGGCAAAGCAGGAGAGCATTCCAATCGCTTGTGTCATAGGCGGTGGGTATCGCGAAGACCATACGGCACTCGTGCCATTGCATCTTGAGTTACTGAAAGCGGCGTTAAGCGCAGGGTATTGAAGCCGAAATGATGGCCGTACGTAAAAGCAAAAAGCCGCTGAATTATCAGCGGCTTTTTTAAT
>NZ_WPDC01000010.1:0-75509 GCF_035615595.1 Vibrio sp. R-1
GCAGGGTGGCTATTTTTTATAACAAGATACGGGTTGGAGCACTTAGCGAGTGCCATAAACCACGATGGTTTTACCGTGGGCAGAGATCAGGTTCTGCTCTTCCAGCATCTTCAGGATGCGGCCAACGGTTTCGCGAGAACAGCCAACAATTTGACCGATCTCTTGGCGAGTGATCTTGATTTGCATACCATCAGGGTGAGTCATCGCATCTGGCTGACGTGCAAGATTCAGCAGAGTCTGTGCGATACGGCCAGTTACGTCTAGGAACGCAAGGTCGCCAACTTTCTGGCTGGTCACTTGCAGACGACGAGCCATTTGACCTGAAAGGCGCATCAAAATGTCTGGGTTAACTTGGATTAACTGACGGAACTTCTTAAATGAGATTTCAGCCACTTCACACGGTGTTTTGGCACGAACCCAAGCGGTACGCTCTTGACCTTCTTCAAACAGGCCGAGTTCACCGATGAAATCACCTTGGTTCAGGTAAGAGAGAATCATCTCTTTACCTTCTTCATCTTTGATCAGTACCGCAACTGAACCTTTTACGATGTAGTACAGCGTTTCCGCCTTCTCACCCGCGTGGATCAGCGTGCTTTTTGATGGGTACTTATGAATGTGACAATGTGAAAGAAACCACTCTAGTGTTGGATCGGTTTGAGGTTTACCTAGAACCATAATAATCTCACTTCCTCTGCAGGGTACGCTTGCCGCTATCCATATTTTAGCGAAGCCTCAATTGGGCTTACTAGAATAAGAGGTGTTACCCAAGGCTGCAAGCTATCTTGTGTTTCGGTTAAGAATAGTATCCTTTTTCGAAATCGATTTCTTGATTTTAATCGTGTCAGTAGTCCGATTTGCTACGCAAAACTGTGCACATGATCACGGTATGAAAAGTAAGCATTCATCACTGGTCGGATCTAGCCAATTTTTCCCGTTTCGATCAGTTGTTGCAGCAGCGGGCGCACAATCAAATCCATCGCAAAACTCATTTTACCGCCGGGGACGACAATGGTGTTGTGGCGTGACATAAACGAGCCATCAATCATCGCCAGCAAGTACGGGAAATCGACGTTCTTGATGCCACGAAAACGGATCACCACAAAACTCTCATCCAGCGTTGGAATGCCTTTGGCATTGAGTGGATTCGAAGTATCGACCGTAGGCACACGTTGAAAGTTGATGTGGGTGCGCGAAAATTGCGGGGTGATGAATTTGAGGTAGTCGTCCATTGAGCGAACAATCGAATCCATCACCGCTTCACGTGAATGGCCGCGATCGCGCGTATCGCGCACGTATTTTTGGATCCACTCAAGGTTAACTATGGGTACCATGCCAATCAAAAAATCGACGTGTTGCGCGACATTAACATCGCCATCAACGACCCCGCCGTGTAAACCTTCATAAAACAGCACATCGGAGTTTTCAGGCAGCGACTGCCAAGGGGTAAATGTACCGGGCATCTGGTTATACGGCACCGCTTCATCAAAGGTGTGCAAGTAGCGGCGTACTTGGCCGGTGCCTACTTTTCCATATTGGCGGAAGAATTCTTCCAGTGTAGGGAAATCGTTGGCTTGCGGGCCAAAGTAGCTGATATGGCGGCCTTGTTCACGCGCTTTGCGGATTTCCACATCCATTTCTGGGCGAGTAAAACGGTGGAAACTGTCGCCTTCCACCCAAGCGGGTTTGATGTTCATCATATTGAACATCTTGCGAAAGGCTTCTGAGGTGGTGGTGGTACCAGCGCCGGAAGAACCGGTCACTGCAATAATCGGATGTTTGGCTGACATGACAAACCTTGTCCTTTAAGTCCTTGATTTTGGTGCTAACTTAGACACCTTCCAAAAAATGACTATAGCACGGAAAATGCCGTCGTCACGGCATGGCTAAAACGGATGGCATTTAATATCCACGGTTTCATGCAATTCTGAATAGACGATCACAGCTTGTCCAGATTGTAATTGAGTGCGTACCTGAGCAATTTTCTCCTCTAGCGAGACTTCAATATCGCCATAGTCGGTGCCTTCACGCAGCACAAATTCACGGATCAAATTGTCGAGTGTGTCTGGCGCAATCTCTTGCCATGGAATGATCATAAATACCTCTTTATTTTATGATGGCGCTTTTTTATGACGGTTCTTTTGTATGACTGAAAGAAACGACGAGTTGCCGCCACGCTCAGTCGTTTGAATGTCGCTTTCATCTGTCGAGAAGGAATCGTGGATTAGCTGGGCTGTAGAAAATCATCTCGCAGCGGTACGTAATACTCGGGTAGAGCTTGCTCTAACCAAAAATACGGTTTAAGCCATGAACCGCTCAGGAAACCCACATGGCCGCCATGCTCGAAGAGACGATAGCGGATATTGTCAGGTAGCGGAAAATTGGGGATCACCGCTTCAGTCATAAAAGGATCGTCTTTGGCGTGGATGATCTGAGTCGGGACGCGGATCTGAGTCAGCTGTTTAATCCCAGAGCACTGCTGGTAATAATCGGCTGCATCATGAAAACCGTGCAGCGGTGCGGTGATCACATCATCAAACTCGGCGAGTTTAGCGATCGCACGGATCCGCTCAGGGCTCAGTGGCAAAGCGTTTTCCAGCAGTGGGTATTTCGCGATGGCATTTTTCTTCAATGAAGAGAGCAGATAGGCTCGATACACTTTGGAAAAGCCCTGTTCGATACGTTGTGAGCAGGCGGCTAAATCGAGTGGCGCAGAAATCAAGGTGGCGGCCGTGACGATAGGATCATCCCGATACTGCGCAAGATAGTTGGCGAGCATGTTACCGCCGAGCGAAACACCGACGGCAACGATCGGACGCTCTGGTAATTGTTTACGCAGATACTCCAGCACAAAACGCGCATCGCCCGTTTCGCCAGAGTGGTAAGCGCGTGCTAAGTGGTTGGGTTTACCACTGCAACCGCGAAAATGCATCATCACCGAGAGCCAGCCTTGCCGCGCAAAGGCGTGCATCAAGCCGTTCGCGTAAGGGCTTTTGAAGCTGCCTTCTAAGCCGTGGAACAACACAAACAGTGGCTTACGCTGCGCGTGTGGTGTGCGCCAATCTTCGCTCCAAGCCAGATCGAGAAAATCACCATCAGGCGTGAATAGCGTTTGCCATTCGGCACTAAACAGCGGCTGTTTTCGCAGCAAGCGAGGCAGCAGAGTTTGTAAGTGGGGATTTTTCAGCCCCTTGGCAGCAATAAACGTGGTCATGATGTTGGATTATCGGATTCTCGGTACGGAGCTGAAAAAAGCTCGGCTAAGTATTCTGCGCCAAGCATTTTACAGTATTGCAGAGTGAGCGATAGATCTTGCGCAGGATGAAGTGTCATTCGATTGATACAATGCACCAAATCCGCTTGTTGCTGCTTTTCTAATTGCAGCTCAAACTGCAGAGCTTCGCGATAGAGAGTGTCTGGTAAATGGCTTTTCAAGCGTCGCCGCAAATCACGAAAATCGTGCAGCAGAGTTTCCGAATGACTCAAACATTCCAGCACCGTCGGCCAGTCAGTTTCCGCAAAAGTGAGCTGCTGTTCATCTAGCCATTTGAGTAACAGCAGCAGATTGACATTGCCGTGATGGCTATTTTGCAATCGTAAGCACGCCTCTTTTACCTCGCGCACACTGTAATACTGCAAACTGAATTGCCAGAGTCTTTCCAGTGTTAATCTTGGTTTGGCGTGCTCATCACTCATTTATCCGTTGAACTCCCGTTCCATCTCTTCCAAGGTTTCTTGCTCGGCCATCCATTCTAGCTCGACTTGCTCAAGCTCGGATTTGGCGGCGGCTTGTTTAGCCAACACCTCAGTCAGTGTCGCTTTATTCTGTGCTTCGTACAGTGAGGTGTCCGACAATTGTGCCTCCATCTCACTGACAACGTGGTTCAACTTATCGAGTTTCTCTTCTAACTGTGTCAGCTTTTTGCGAATTGGCGCAGTGAGCTTACGAAAATCGGCTTCACGGCGCTTTTGCTCTTTTTTCGCCGCGGCACTGTTCGCGCTATTCGCAGTATTGGTCGGTTGGGTTTCTTTACGCTCGGCTTTTTGCTGATCGGTAAGCCATTTGTAGTAGTCATTCAAGTCACCATCAAACGGACCAACTTGGTGATCATGCACTAAATAGAGATCATCGGTGGTAGCACGCAGCAAGTAGCGATCATGGCTGACAATGACCATGGCGCCTTCATAGCTTTGTAGCGCAAGGGTTAGCGCCTGACGCATGTCCAAATCCAAATGGTTGGTGGGTTCGTCAAGCAACAGTAAGTTGGGCTTTTGCCACACAATCAGCGCCAGCACTAAACGGGCTTTTTCACCACCCGAGAAAGGCGCGACTTTTTCGAGTGCTTTCTCACCATGGAAACCAAAGCTGCCTAAGTAGTTACGCAGCTCGAGCTCATTTTTGTCTGGCGCGATTTGCATCATGTGTTGCAGCGGCGTCTCTTCTGGATGCAGTGTTTCCAACTGATGCTGCGCAAAGTAACCAATTTTCACCCCCTGCGAGTATGTGCAGTCACCCGATTGCGGTTTGAGCTCACCCGAGAGCAGTTTGATCAAGGTGGATTTACCTGCGCCGTTACGACCAAGCAGACCGATGCGACTGCCCGGCACCAGATTGAGGCGGATTTTCTCGAGGATGAGGTGATCGCCGTAGCCCGCTGCGACCTGATCCATCATCAGGATCGGGTTCGGTAGCGCGGTAGGTTCACGAAATTCAAAGCTGAATGGGTTATCAAACTGGGCGGGCAACACTTTTTCCATCCGCTCCAGCGCTTTAATCCGGCTTTGGGCTTGGCGAGCTTTCGACGCTTTATAGCGGAAGCGATCAATGTAGCTTTGCATGTGCGCCATCTGCTTTTGTTGCTTTTGGTAGATGGCTTGTTGCTGAAGCATTTTCTGCGCGCGCTGAGTTTCAAACGACGAGTAGTTCCCCGTGTATTCATTCAGTGTCTGATTTTCAATATGCACAATGCGATTGACGATTGGGTCGAGGAAATCGCGGTCATGGGAAATCAGGATCAGCGTGCCGGGGTAGCTTTGCAGCCAACGCTCGAGCCACATCACCGCATCCAAATCCAAGTGGTTGGTCGGTTCGTCGAGCAGCAGTAAATCTGAGCGGCAAATCAGCGCTTGCGCCAAGTTCAAACGCATCCGCCAGCCACCAGAAAATTGGGTCAGGCTCCAGCTCATCTGCTCTTGAGTAAAGCCTAAACCGTCAAGCAGTTCTGAGGCGTGAGCGCGAATGCTGTAACCACCGACCATCTCGATTTTGCCATGCAAATCGGCCACTTTGGTGCCGTTGTCGGCCGCTTCTGCGTCCATCAATTGGCGCTCAAGTTCGCGATATTCGCGATCGCCATCGATGACGTATTCCAATGCTGTGCGATCCAGCGCTGGGGTTTCCTGTGCTACCCAAGCCAGCTCCCAGTGCGCTGGTTTGCTGAAGGAGCCCGCATCAATGGTGAGTTCATCTTTCAGCAGTGCAAAGAGAGTGGATTTGCCGCAGCCGTTTTTGCCCACTAAGCCGACTTTATCGCCGGGATGAATGGTGGCTGAAGCTTGCTCAAGGAGTGGTTTGCCGCCACGCAGTAGCTGAATCTCAGAAAAGGTAATCATAAAAAATCGTTTATCGCCCGTTGAATTTTCGCTCGGAATAGTAGGAGGAATAAGGATAAATGTCGATCATTATACAAATTGGGTTATGATGCTGAGTAACGGATTAGTAACAAATTAGCGGAGTGCGCAACTTGGTCAACCGAGAGCAAACGAAAGCCAAAGTGCTGGTGGTGTATGCGCACCCCGATCCACAACACTCCGTTGCCAATCAGGTGATGATGGAAAAGATTGCCGATTTAGAGCATGTTTCGATTATCGACCTCTACGCCACTTACCCCAATTTCTTTATTGATGTGCATGCTGAGCAGCAGCGCTTGCGGGAACATGATGTGCTGGTGTTGCAACATCCCCTCTATATGTATTCCTGCCCTGCTCTTTTGAAAGAGTGGATTGATCGCGTGTTGAGCAAAGGTTTCGCCTTCGGTAAACAGAGTGAGCTGAAAGGGAAACTTTGGCGCAGTGTGATCACCACTGGCGGCAACCACACCGCCTACGATCAACGTGGTTATAACCGTTATCCGCTGAATGAAATCCTGCAGCCGTTCGAGCTCAGTGCGGCTTTGTGTCAGATGCACTGGATTGAGCCTTTGGTGCTGTATTGGTCACGCAACATCAGTGATCAAGAGCGTGCGCAGCATGCAGAGCGTTATCGGCAATGGCTACAAGAGATCGCCCACTGGCAAGGAGAGCCGTATGACGCCACTGACCAGTGATTTTCTCAGTAGCAGTGTCGTCTTTCTGAGCGCTGCGGTGATTGCCGTACCCCTTGCGCAGCGCGCGGGATTAGGCTCTGTGCTTGGCTATTTGCTGGCGGGGATTGCGATTGGTCCATGGGGACTGGGCTTGATCCGCGATGTGCAAGCCATCATGCATTTTGCTGAGTTTGGCGTGGTGCTACTACTGTTTCTGATTGGCTTAGAGCTCAACCCGAAAAAGCTGTGGAATCTACGCGGCCCCATTTTAGGGCTAGGCGGCGCGCAAGTGGTGGTGACCACTGCGGCGCTTTCCAGTGTCGCGTATTTACTGGGTGTCAGTTGGCAAAGTGCGTTAGTCATCGGTATGGCGCTGGCGCTTTCATCGACCGCGATCGCTCTGCGCGTGATTGAAGAGCACGGCTTAACGCGTACTGAGGCGGGACAATCGGGATTTGCGGTGCTGCTGTTTCAAGATATTGCGGTGATCCCCATGTTGGCACTGCTGCCAATCCTCGCTGGAAACAGCAGTGGCGATTGGCTGAATGCCCTGTGGATGACGGGAGGAATTGCTGCTTTGTTACTGGGCGGACATTTTCTGCTTAACCCGCTGTTTCGATACATCGCATTAAGTGGCGTGCGCGAACTGTTTACTGTCGCGGCTTTGCTCTTGGTGGTTGGCATCGCGTTGCTGATGCAGAAGGTTGGTCTTTCGATGGCGCTAGGTACTTTTTTAGCTGGGGTGATCCTCGCAGAAAGCGAGTTTCGTCATGAGCTAGAAATCGCTATCGATCCTTTTAAAGGCTTATTGCTTGGTCTGTTTTTTATTTCGGTGGGTATGGCAGTGGACGTGGGTTTGTTACTCGTCAAGCCTCTGCAGATTATGCTGGCCGTGTTGGGCTTAGTGATTGTCAAAGGTCTAGTGCTCTATCTGCTGGCACGCCTGTCGGGTACGGTTGCCAAAGCGCGCAGCAAAATGGCGGCGATTTTAAGCCAAGGGGGGGAATTTGCCTTCGTGATTTTTACCGCCGCCAGTGCGGAGGGCTTGCTGACGGCCTCGCAAGTCTCCTTCCTTCTGGTGGTGGTAAGCCTTTCTATGGTGACCACGCCGTTATTACTCTCTGCCCAAAAATACTGGTTTGCCCGCCAGCTCAATATTGAAGAAAACCCACTGACGCCGGATGTCGAAAATAAAGAGCCGCGAGTGATCATTGTCGGTTTTGGCCGCTTTGGTCAGATAGTGGGGCGTCTGCTGTACGCCAACAAAATCAAAGTCACTATTTTGGAAAGTGACGCCAGCCAAGTGCGTTTACTGCGTAAATACGGCTACAAAGTCTTTTATGGGGATGCCACCAATCTGGAACTATTACGCGCTGCGGGTGTTGAGCAAGCAGAGGCCTTGGTGGTTTGTACCGATGACCCTGAGCAAGTGATCACCATAGTGGAGCTGTGTCAGCAGCATTTTCCGAATCTGAAATTGTTGGCGCGAGCACGCAGTCGGGTCGAAGCTTATCAACTGATGAGTCTCGGTGTACAAAATTACACCCGAGAAACCTTCTTGAGCGCACTCGACTTGGGGCGCAAAGCCTTGGTTCAACTTGGCATGCATCCTTATCAAGCGAAACGTGCCGAAGAGCATTTTCATCGTCTCGATAAAACTATGCTCAAAGAATTGCTACCGCAACATAATGAAGATAAACAACTCGAACTGCGCGCCAAAGAAGCGCGTACCGAACTTGAAGAAATATTTAGCCGTGAGATGGACAGTGATCAGCTCTCACGCCGATATTGGGAAAAGGAGTAGTACAATCTCGTGAAACAGAAAAAACGTTTTATCGCTGGCGCAAACTGCCCACAGTGCAAGACCGCCGATACGTTGCAATGGTGGGTAGAGAACAGCATTGAGCTGGTTGAGTGCGTCGAATGTGGGTTCCATGAACAGCGTAAACCCAAATCCGTCGAGCAGAGTGAGCATGCGAATGAGCAGATGATCGGGATTTTTAAGCCGGAGTAATTGAGTTTCTGCGTGTGATCTTCATAATATCGGCAACATTCTTCTCTTGGCCTGCATTTGGCAGTCAAGAGACAACCTCCCTGGAGCAGTTATGAAAATTGAAAAAAACACGGTAGCAAGTCTTGCTTACCAATTGACTATCGAAGATGGCGTGGTGGTGGATCAGTCTACTGTTGATGCGCCGCTGGATTACCTGCACGGTCACAATAACCTAATTACAGGTCTTGAGCGTGAATTGGAAGGCAAAGTGGCTGGTGATAAATTCACCGTTACTATCGCACCAGAAGATGCATACGGCGAACACAACGAAGATCTGGTACAGCGTGTTCCTGCAGACGTGTTCCAAGGAGTGGATGAGCTTGAAGTCGGTATGCGTTTCCTCGCCGATACAGACCAAGGTCCAATCCCAGTTGAAATCACTGAAGTGGATGGCGATGAAGTCGTGGTTGATGGTAACCACATGCTGGCTGGCCAGTCACTGACTTTCACCGTAGAAGTGGTTGCCGTGCGCGCAGCGACGGAAGATGAGATTGCTCACGGTCATATCCACCAAGCGGGTGGCTGTGGTCATGACCACGATCACGACCATGATCATGAAGGCGGTTGCTGCGGTGGCGAAGGCCACGGTCACGATCACCATGGTCACGGTAAGAAAGAAGGCGGCTGCTGTGGTGGCGGCGGTTGTGGTTCTCACTAATAGTGAGCCCATCTCGCTAAGTAGTACGTTATTTTCGTAGTACGACAGATTTGAAAGCGCTAACCGCGATCCGGTTAGCGCTTTTTTATTGCGAACTTTGGCACTATACGCCCATTCTAAAAGCCGAAATAAAACGGTTAACTATATTGGAGAATACAAGTCATGACACAGCCTTTTGCGATTGCTATCCATGGCGGTGCCGGCACGATTTTGCGTGAGCAGATGAGTGATGCATTGCGCATGGACATCCTCGCGACTTTAGAGCAAGCCGTGCGAGCAGGGCATCAGCTACTGGTTGAAGGAGCCGATGCCTTAGATGCGGTGGTGGCCGCGGTGACAGTATTGGAAGACTCGCCACTGTTTAATGCCGGCAAAGGCTCAGTACTGACGCACAATGAAATGGTGGAGATGGATGCCTCGGTGATGCATGGCGCAGCGCGAGAGGCTGGGGCGATTGCTGGCGTGCGTCATGTTCGCAACCCAATTCAACTCGCGCGCGATGTGCTGCGTCATAGTGATCATGTGTTTTTGATTGGTGATGGGGCGGAGCAATTTGCTTTCCAGCAAGGGCATGTGTATACCGAGCAAGACTATTTTTTCACTGAGCGCCGTTATGAACAGCTGCAAAACATGAAGCAGCAAGATCGCTTTGCACTTTCAGAAGCTTCCTATCAATCAGAGTCTGCTGAACAAGAGCCGCCAAGTGAATATCCCGATGATAAGAAATTTGGCACGGTAGGCGCGGTGGCGCTGGATCAACAGGGCAATTTGGCGGCGGCGACCAGTACGGGTGGGATCACCAATAAACGCTTTGGTCGCGTGGGCGACTCGCCAATCATCGGCGCTGGAACGCTAGCTGAAAATGGTAATGTCGCCATTTCATGCACCGGAGTGGGCGAGTACTTCATCCGTTATGCGGTTGCAGGCGATATTGCGGCACGCATGCGTTATCTCAAAGAAGATGTGCATACAGCCTGTGAAACCGTGGTGCAAGGTGAACTGAAAAGCGTAGGTGGTGAAGGGGGATTAATTGCGATTGATGCGCAGGGTGAACTTCACTTTGCCATGAACAGTTCTGGCATGTATCGCGCGGGGATTGATCGCCATGGTCAATTCAGTGTGAAAATTTACGCTGACGAATAACCTTTTCTTAATAACTGAATGGATTTTCAAAGCCGTTTTATATGAATTTTTCATGCTTAAAAAATGACTGCAAGGATTCAAATTCGGTGCTAGAATCCTTTTTTAACTAGCAATCAGACTTGGAAAGATGGGTAATAACGTTGTCGTTCTTGGCACCCAATGGGGTGACGAAGGTAAAGGTAAAATCGTAGACCTTTTAACTGAAGATGCAAAATACGTGGTTCGCTACCAAGGCGGACACAACGCAGGTCACACACTAGTAATCGACGGTCAAAAAACCGTTCTCCACTTAATTCCATCCGGTATTCTTCGCAATAACGTGAAATGCATCATCGGTAACGGTGTAGTACTTTCACCAGAAGCATTGATCAAAGAAATGTCTGGTCTCGAAGAGCGTGGTGTTCCTGTTCGCGAGCGTCTTTTCATTTCTGAAGCTTGTCCTCTGATCCTGCCATACCACGTTGCTCTTGACCAAGCGCGCGAAGCCGCTCGTGGCAAGAAAGCAATCGGTACTACTGGTCGTGGTATTGGTCCTGCGTACGAAGATAAAGTAGCTCGTCGTGGTCTGCGTGTTGGCGACCTATTCGATATGGCTTCTTTTGCTGAGAAACTGCAAGAAGTGATGGCATTCCATAACTTCCAACTTGAGCACTTCTACAAAGTAGAACCAGTAAGCTACGAAGCGGTACTGGAGCAGGCGAAGGGTTATGCAGAACTCCTGACTTCTATGGTTATCGACGTAACCAACGAACTGGATGCAGCGCGTAAGCGTGGCGACAAAATCATGTTCGAAGGCGCGCAAGGTACACTACTGGATATCGACCACGGTACTTACCCATATGTAACGTCTTCAAACACCACTGCGGGTGGTGTTGCTGCGGGCTCTGGTTTTGGTCCTCGTCACCTAGGTTACATCCTTGGGATCGCGAAAGCGTACTGCACTCGTGTTGGTGCCGGTCCGTTCCCAACTGAACTGTTTGACGAAGTGGGCGATCACTTAGGCACTAAAGGCCATGAGTTTGGTGCAACCACAGGTCGTAAGCGTCGTTGTGGTTGGTTTGATGCAGTGGCAATGCGCCGCGCGATCCAAATCAACTCAGTCACCGGCTTCTGCCTGACCAAACTGGACGTTCTAGATGGTCTGAAAGAGATCAAGATCTGTACGGGTTACCAAATGCCTGACGGTTCTATTGCTGAAGTTTCACCTATGGCCGCTGACGCATTTGAAAACGTGATGCCAATTTTCGAAACTATGCCTGGTTGGTCTGAAACGACTTTCGGTGCAAAAACTCTGGCTGAACTGCCACAGACAGCGCTGGATTACATCAAGCGCATCGAAGAGCTGACTGGCGTTCCGGTAGACATCATTTCTACTGGCCCAGACCGCAACGAAACCATCATCAAAGTTCACCCATTCAGCGCGTGATCTTGAGATAAAAAACAGTAAGCCGACTCACCGAGTCGGCTTTTTTTTGCCATACTGTTGGTGGTATTTTGTGCGCCTGTGGCAAAAAGTTGCCGCAAAACGGTAAACGGGGCTAAAGCGATTGCATTCAATGCCGATATAGAAAGCAATCCGGGTCAACGTGCAATGCGGCGCGTGGTGACTGCCGGTGTTTATAAGAGTGCGGGTATGAAGCTACGAACGGTAGCCGCTTCCTTATTGCTTGCATGGCACTCCTCTTACAATCCTGCTTATGCAGCGGATTTAGGAGAGCCAGTGCCTATCTATTCGGAAGCTGAGCTAATCAAACTGATTGAAGAAAATAAGCATCTTGAGCGCGTAAAAGCGGATAATTGCCAGATCGTGGAAGATATTGTCGCACGTGCGACACGTATCAGTCTGCCCTCTTATGAGTTTTTGTATGGCGATATGCTGGCTTGGGGCGTGTGTGTGGATCAGGATGTTGAGCTGGGTCTCTACTATATGGAGAATGCGGCGCATCAAGGTTTGCCTGCTGCTCTGGAGCAGCTTGGGCGCTACTACTCACGCGGCACCTTAGTTCAACAAGACAAAGAACGCGCGATCCCCTATCTGCGTGAAGCGGCGGCAATGGGCAATCTTAATGCGCGTATTCAGCTCGCTGAACTGTTACTGCGTGATTACGGCAGTCCCCTCGATTATGAAGATGCCTACCGCTGGTTATATAACTCGGTCACCGCCGATCAGCGTACTCACAACCGTATCGCTCTGCTGCGTCAAGGTTTAGAGCGTAGGATGCCGGAAAATATCATCGCGCGAGCCAAACGCCGAGAAACGTTCTGGTAAAGCCGCTTTACCAGAACTGGTTCCCTTTAGCGCAAGAATTGCCGCATCTCTTCAAGCGCTTGCATGATCTGCTGAGTCGAAATTTGACGCTCTTTCTCTGGGGCAAGCTCTGAATTGAGAGTCTCGACTCGCCCGGTGGGGTAGCTCACCAACATCTCTTTATCACTCACTAACGCATAGTTAAAGTAACTACCGATAATCGTCCATTCCCGTTGTGGGCTCTCTTGCCAAAGCGGGTAGCCTAGCGCAAATTCATTGAGTGGATTTTGTACCCCTAACACTTCTTGCATCAACATAGGCGCAATATCGAGGTGGGTGGTTTTGTGCGTTAATACGCTTCCTTCTTTGTCAGGAATGTAGATGTAAAGTGGCACATGGATCTGCGCCATGCTGTAGTTACTGCCATGCCCCCAATAATTTTGTCGATTGTCATTAAACTCTTCACCATGATCAGATGTGATGATCACTATGGTATTGCGCAGCTCATCGCGGGCTTGCAACTGCTCAAGTACTTTGCCAATCAAACTATCAGCGTAATAGAGGGCATTGCGATAGCGGTTATGGTACGGCTCGGGATCAAAATCGTTGTTGAGTTTGATGTGATCGACTCGCTCCCAATAAGGGGTGAAAGGCGGAGTCATCGAGCTTGGGAAATCAGCCGCATGCGCTGAATCGTAAAACAGAAAACCGAAGTAGGGCTTGCTACGATCCCGTTGCTCTAAAAAGTGCAAAAAATCCTCAGTAATACGTTCATCACGCTGTGGTGAGTTTTCTCCGGGCGTGACTGTACGTAGCTGGGCAATTTTGCTGAATATCGTTCGGTCAAACGGTGGGCTATTGAGTGGTGCCGAGCCGTAAATAGCAAACTGATAGTTCAAATCTGCGAGAGTTTGCATCAGCAGTGGGCGAGTTTGGCTGGTTTGAAACTCCTCCCAATAGGTAGCGGGTAAGCCGTAAAAGAGACTGAATAAGCCAGCTTGGGTTGAATTTCCACCACTTAAGTGATGAGTAAAGCGCGTGGCTTGTTGACCAAAGTGAGCAATGTTGGGCGTCACATCGCGATTGGCATCATCAAAACGCCAAGCATCAATCCCAATCAATAAAATGTTTGGGCGCTCTGCAGGCGGTTCAATGTGCAGAGGTCGCAGCGGATAGTTGAGAGTACTGCTGGTTGGTGCATGAAAATCCACCTGCTGACGGCGGGCGGATTGCGCATCAACAACACCGAGCTGGTCGAAAAAGCGCTTTGCGGTTAACGGATAATAGAGCGGCCAGTGATAGCTGTAGCTTGGGATCTCATTGTCATAAGTGGCATCTTTCCAAGCGTGGATAAACTGGCTACTCAGCAATGAAAGTAACCAAACCGCCGATACCCAGCGAACTCCACGTGAATGTTGAATGCGTTGCGCCAGTTTCATGATGAGCCATTGGGCAAAGCCGACCACGAAGACAATAAAGCCTGCCATCGCAAGGGTATACCACGACACGCTGATCACTTGCTGTCCACCATGCAACAGCAAATCCCACACAAAGCCACTCAGATGGAATCGGTACTGTTGATACACTTCAATATCGACCATCAACAAAATGCTCACGGCCCAAGAGGCTACAAACACAACACCGTGCAGTAGGCGACTCGGGAGCCAAACCAGAGCGAGTGAAACCAGCGTGATGGCAAAGGCAAATAACCCAAACCAGCCAAACTGGGTGGCCGAAAGATAAGCGTACGCTATCCTATTACCGCTGCTGACCTCCATCCATTGCAAATAGGGGAGGCCCAATATAGCTAATAAAACAGCATTCAAAATAAAGTTACTAAAAAGCCACTCTATATTCTTTTTTATCATCAATAACATGTGGAATCCCCGTAGCAAATGGGATTGGTTGGACAGCAAAATTGCTGCAAATAATAACTTAAAAGTTGACCTATGTCACATTACCTAGAATGATGAAAGAGTTCTGTGCGTTGTCATTAGTTGTTCGTAGTGACAAAGCAGTAGGATATAACTAACACCTTCCTAGATAAGCAGGTCTGCCTATGTCTGATACCACACATCTTGATCCTTTCGCTGATCGCGAAGCCGACAATTATGACAATCCAATTCCGAGTCGTGAGTACATTCTCGAATTTTTAACCCAAGCCAATGTTCCCATGAATCGCAACGATCTGTTCGAAGCCCTCAAACTAGAAGGCGAAGAGCAATATGAAGGGTTGCGTCGTCGCCTGCGGGCAATGGAACGAGATGGCCAACTGGTGTTCACGCGCCGTCAATGCTATGCCTTGCCAGAAAAGCTGGAAATGGTGAAAGGCTATGTGATTGGCCACAAAGACGGCCACGGCTGGGTTCGTCCAGAAGGAAGCTTAAACAAAGAAGGCGATATTTTATTGCCCCACCACCAGATGCGTACGCTGATCCATGGTGATTTTGTCTTAGTGCAGCCGAGCGGTACTGATAAACGTGGCCGTAAAGAAGGGCGCTTAGTACGCATTCTCGAAGAGCGTAATGGCCAAATTGTCGGACGTTTCTTCTTTGAATACGGTTACTCTTATGTGGTGCCAGATGACTCACGCATTCACCATGACATTCTGATCCCCAATGACTTACGTGCTGGCGCTCGCATGGGCAACGTGGTCGTGATTGAAATTACCGACCGTGGTACGCGTAACCGCGGCATGATGGGTAAAGTCGTTGAAGTGTTGGGTGAAAACATGGCCCCGGGTATGGAAACGCAAATTGCGATTCGTACTCACCAAATTCCCCATGAATGGCCCGCAGAAGTTGAGCAGCAAGTAGCAGGATTGACCGAGGAAGTGCCAGAAGAAGCCAAGCAAGGTCGTGTCGATCTACGTGCTTTGCCATTAGTCACGATCGATGGCGAGGATGCTCGAGATTTCGATGACGCTGTCTATTGTGAAGCGAAAAAAGGCGGTGGCTGGCGTTTATGGGTCGCGATTGCCGACGTGAGCTATTACGTACGTCCCGATACCGCGCTGGATAAAGAAGCGATCAACCGTGGAAACTCGGTCTATTTCCCATCGCAAGTTGTCCCAATGTTGCCCGAAGTGCTGTCGAACGGCCTCTGTTCACTCAACCCACAAGTCGATCGCTTGTGCATGGTGTGTGAAATGACCGTATCGGAAACGGGTAAGCTCTCGGGCTACAAGCATTACGAAGCGGTAATGAACTCGCACGCTCGCCTGACTTACACCAAAGTGCATGAAATCCTAGAAGGGGATGAAGAACTGCGCGAGCGTTATAAAGCGCTGGTTCCTCATCTTGAAGAGTTGCACAAAATGTATCAGGTGCTGAAAAGTGCACGCGATGAGCGTGGCGCGATTGAGTTTGAAACCGTTGAAACCAAATTCATCTTCAACGCTCAGCGCAAGATTGAAAGCATTGAGCCTGTTGTACGTAACGATGCGCATAAGCTGATTGAAGAGTGTATGATCCTCGCCAACATCGCCTCTGCCTCTTTGGTAGAAAAAGCCAAAGAAGCGGCGTTGTACCGTGTCCATGAGCCACCTGGTGAAGAACGTCTCACTGGCTTCCGTGATTTCCTCGGTGAGTTGGGGCTCGATCTCTCCGGTGGCCTTGAGCCATCACCGACCGACTACGCCAATTTAATGAAGCAAATTGGTGAACGTCCAGATAAAGAGCTGATCCAAACCATGTTGCTGCGCTCGATGAAGCAAGCGGTGTATAACGCGGATAACGCGGGTCACTTTGGCTTGGCGTTGAAACGTTACGCACACTTTACATCGCCAATCCGTCGTTACCCGGATTTGTTGCTGCATCGTGCGATCAAATATCTGATCGCGAAGCAAGAAGGGCGCAACCAAGACCGTTGGACTCCAACCGGTGGCTATCACTACTCCTTCGATGACATGGACTTCTACGGTGAGCAGTGCTCCATGACTGAGCGCCGCGCTGATGATGCGACGCGCGAAGTGTCTGACTGGCTCAAATGCGAGTATATGCAAGATCATGTGGGTGAAGAATTAGAAGGCGTCGTCGCGAACGTCACCAGTTTCGGCTTCTTTGTTCGTCTCACTGAGCTGCACATTGACGGCCTGGTACACATTTCGACTCTGGCTAACGACTACTACCACTATGATCCGATTGGTCAGCGTCTGGTGGGGGAAAGTTTTGGTGCCATCTATCGTCTTGGTGATGCGGTAAAAGTAAAAGTGTTGGCGGTAAACCTTGATGATCGCCAAATTGACTTTGAATTGGTCGAAACTAGTCGTAAGCTACGCGGCCAAGGCAAAACCGCCAAGAAACGTGCCGATGAAGCTCGAGCCAAAGCGCAAGGTAAAAAAGCAGCGGCCACCAAAGGTGCCCGTGGCAAATCACCAACGAAATCAGAGTTGAAACCACAGGTAGAAGCGACGCGCCGTCCAGACAGTGAAGGCCGCAGCAAACCGAAAAAGACCAAAGCGCCGAAAAAACGCAAAGACCAAGCTCGTAAGAAAAGCGGCAAAGTACGAGATAAAACCAAATAGGTAACACATGAGTAATGAATTGATTTATGGCATCCACGCCGTGAACGCGGTACTACAACGCGATCCCGCGCGTTTTGTCGAAGCGTATGTGCTTAAAGGTCGTCAGGACGATCGCCTGCTGCCGGTACTCAACGAATTGATGCGTCTTGGCGTCTCAATTCAAGAGATGAGCCGCAAAGCGCTGGATGACAAAGCGGAAGGCGCAAACCATCAAGGATTGATTGCCCGTGTTAAACCTGCTCGTCAACTCAATGAAAATGACCTTGAAGATATCCTCGCTCAGCATGAGCAACCCCTGTTGTTAGTACTGGATGGGGTAACTGATCCGCACAACCTCGGGGCTTGCCTGCGTAATGCTGATGCGGCAGGTGTGGCGGCAGTCATTGTTCCGAAAGACAAATCAGCACCACTGACCGCGACCGTCAGTAAAGTGGCGTGTGGCGCGGCGGAAACGGTACCGCTCGTGCGCGTTACTAACTTGGCGCGTACCATGCGCGCACTGCAAGAAAAAGGTGTCTGGTTTGTAGGGACTGCAGGCGAAGCGACTCATGATATCTATCAAAGCAAACTGACCGGGCCGCTGGCGATCGTGATGGGCGCAGAAGGGGATGGCATGCGTCGTTTAACGCGTGAAACCTGTGATGATTTGATTAAAATCCCGATGGCAGGCAGCGTATCAAGTCTAAACGTGTCTGTAGCTTGTGGTGTCTGTTTATTTGAAGCAGTGCGCCAGCGTATGGCGAATCGGTAAGCTCAATCATTCCATCATAGTAAATGGGCACTTGAGAGTGCCCGTTTTTTGTCATCCCTAAACCACGGCATTTAGAGGTCGTGATTGTTTGGCGCATGCATAAACACTCCACTGACGTTATCGTTAACAGAGATTTAATTCCGTTTATTTTTCAAACATACCTTGCAACTGAAACTGTGATCGGTATAATGCCCGGCACTGGTTTAGCCAGTTGTGAACCAATGAGCAGTGAGGAGCTGTCCCATCTTATTGATAGGGCAGGTAATGTATACTCAGCTTATGTTCGCAGTTAATAAAAATTTAGCTTTCTACTATCTTGCGATAGTTCAGGTTAATCACCTATTAGCTGACAATGCGTCCTAATCTTGGATGCTACGGTTTCACATAAATCAATCGGCATTCTCTCGTCTTATCGAGTTTGAGTGGCGATATTGTTTGTGTAATTTTTTAATATTGGAGCTCTGTCTCATGCAGAACCAACGTATCCGTATCCGCCTGAAAGCTTTCGATTACAAACTGATCGATGCTTCTACAGCGGAAATCGTTGAAACAGCTAAGCGCACTGGCGCACAGGTTCGTGGTCCAATCCCACTGCCAACTCGTAAAGAGCGTTTCACTGTTCTTATCTCTCCACACGTTAACAAAGATGCTCGTGATCAGTACGAAATCCGTACTCACAAACGTCTAATCGACATCGTTGAACCAACAGACAAAACTGTTGATGCTCTGATGCGTCTAGACCTTGCTGCGGGCGTTGACGTACAAATTAGCCTAGGTTAAGGGAGATTAGAAGAATGATTGGTCTAATCGGTCGTAAAGTGGGCATGACCCGCGTATTTACTGAAGACGGCGTTTCTATCCCAGTAACTGTTGTTGAAGTTGAAGCAAACCGCGTTTCTCAAGTGAAAACTCTTGAAACTGATGGTTACGCTGCAATCCAAGTCACTACTGGTTCTAAGAAAGCTAACCGTGTTACTAAGCCAGAAGCTGGTCACTTCGCGAAAGCGGGTGTAGAAGCTGGTCGCGGTCTTTGGGAATTCCGTTTGGAAAACGGTGAAGAGTTTGCAGTAGGTTCAGAACTGACTGTTGAACTGTTCAACGAAGTAAAAAAAGTAGACGTTACTGGTACATCTAAGGGTAAAGGTTTCCAAGGTGCTGTTAAGCGCTGGAACTTCCGCACTCAAGATATGACTCACGGTAACTCATTGTCTCACCGTGCTCCTGGTTCAATTGGCCAATGTCAAACTCCAGGTCGCGTGTTCAAAGGCAAAAAAATGGCAGGTCACATGGGTGCTGAGCGTGTAACGACTCAAAACCTAGAGATCGTACGTGTTGACGCTGAGCGCAATCTGCTTCTGATTAAAGGTGCAGTCCCAGGCGCAACTGGCGGTAACGTGATCGTCAAACCAGCTGTTAAAGCGTAACGTCTAGGAGTAAGTAATGGAATTGATGGTTAAAGGTGCTAACGCACTAACTGTTTCCGAAACTACTTTCGGACGTGAGTTCAACGAAGCTCTTGTACACCAAGTAGTTGTTGCTTATGCAGCAGGTGCTCGTCAAGGTACTCGTGCTCAAAAGACACGTTCAGAAGTTTCTGGCGGTGGCGCTAAGCCATGGCGTCAAAAAGGTACTGGCCGTGCACGTGCTGGTACAATCCGTAGCCCAATCTGGCGTACAGGTGGTGTTACTTTTGCTGCGAAACCACAAGATCACAGCCAAAAAGTAAACAAGAAAATGTACCGTGGTGCTATGAAGAGCATTCTGTCTGAGCTAGTTCGTCAAGAGCGTTTGATCGTTGTTGAAAACTTCTCAGTTGAAGCTCCAAAGACCAAAGCTCTGGTAGCTAAGCTAAAAGAACTTGAGCTGAACGATGTTCTCATCGTTACTGGCGAAGTAGACGAAAATCTGTTCTTAGCTGCGCGTAACCTGTACAAAGTTGACGTGCGTGACGTAACTGGTATCGACCCAGTAAGCCTGATCGCATTTGACAAGGTTCTAATGACTGCTGCTGCAGTTAAGCAAGTTGAGGAGATGCTGGCATGATCCGTGAAGAGCGTCTACTAAAAGTTCTACGTGCTCCGCACATCTCTGAAAAAGCAACTATGTCTGCTGAGAAATCGAACACTATCGTTTTCAAAGTAGCAAAAGATGCCACTAAGAAAGAGATCAAAGCAGCTGTAGAAAAGCTATTTGAAGTTGAAGTTAAGTCTGTAAATACCCTGATCATCAAGGGTAAGACCAAGCGTCAAGGTCTGCGCCAAGGCCGTCGTTCAGACGTGAAAAAAGCGTACGTGACTTTGAATGAAGGTCAAGATCTTGACTTCGTTGGCGGCGCGGAATAACAGGAGTAGTTGAAAAATGGCTATTGTTAAATGTAAGCCGACTTCGGCTGGTCGTCGTCACGTTGTTAAAGTTGTTAACGCTGACCTGCACAAGGGTAAGCCATACGCACCTCTTCTAGAGAAAAACTCTAAGAACGGTGGTCGTAACAACAACGGTCGTATCACAGTACGTCACATCGGTGGTGGCCACAAGCAACACTACCGTTTGGTTGACTTCAAACGTACTAAAGACGGTATCCCAGCGAAAGTTGAGCGTCTAGAATACGATCCAAACCGTAGCGCAAACATCGCTCTAGTTCTGTACGCAGACGGTGAGCGTCGTTACATCATTGCACCGAAAGGTCTGCAAGCGGGTGACGTTATCCAATCTGGCCCAGATGCGCCGATCAAAGCGGGTAACGCAATGCCAATGCGCAACATCCCAGTTGGTTCAACAATCCACAACGTTGAATTGACTCCAGGAAAAGGCGCTCAGCTGGCTCGTTCTGCTGGTGCTTACGCGCAACTTGTTGCTCGTGATGGTGCATACGTGACTCTACGTCTACGTTCTGGCGAAATGCGTAAAGTACTGTCTGAAGGCCGTGCAACTATCGGTGAAGTAGGCAACGCTGAGCACATGCTGCGTGAACTAGGTAAAGCTGGTGCAGCACGCTGGCGCGGTGTTCGTCCAACCGTTCGCGGTGTGGTAATGAACCCGGTTGACCACCCACACGGTGGTGGTGAAGGCCGTACTTCTGGTGGTCGTCACCCAGTATCTCCTTGGGGCGTTCCAACCAAAGGCTACAAGACACGTAGTAACAAACGCACTGACAAGTACATCGTACGTCGTCGTAATAAGTAATCTATTTAAGAGGATAAGCCATGCCACGTTCTCTCAAGAAAGGTCCATTTATTGACCTACACTTGCTGAAGAAGGTAGAGAAAGCGGTGGAAAGCGGAGACAAAAAGCCTATTAAGACTTGGTCCCGTCGTTCAATGATCATTCCAACAATGATCGGTTTGACCATCGCTGTCCATAATGGTCGTCAACACGTTCCAGTTTTCGTAACTGACGAGATGATCGGTCACAAATTGGGCGAATTTGCACCTACTCGTACTTACCGCGGTCACGCTGCGGATAAGAAAGCTAAGAAGAAATAAGGGGTAAATAATGGAAGCTATCGCTAAACATAACTTTGCTCGTATTTCTCCTCAGAAAGCTCGCTTAGTTGCAGACCAAATCCGCGGTAAATCTGTGGATCAAGCGCTAGAACTTCTGACTTTCAGCAACAAAAAAGCGGCTGAACTGGTTAAGAAAGTTCTGGAATCTGCAATCGCGAACGCAGAGCACAACGAAGGTGCAGACATCGACGATCTACGTGTCGCTAAAATCTTCGTAGATGAGGGCCCAGTCATGAAGCGTATTATGCCTCGTGCTAAAGGCCGTGCGGATCGTATCTTGAAGCGTTCAAGCCACATTACTGTGGTTGTCGCAGATCGCTAAGAGACTAGGAGAGTAAGCAATGGGTCAGAAAGTACATCCAAATGGTATTCGTCTAGGCATCGTTAAGCCTTGGAATGCTACATGGTTTGCTAACACCAAAGATTTCGCTGACAACCTAGACGGCGACTTCAAGGTACGTCAATACCTGTCTAAGGAATTGGCAAACGCGTCTCTGTCACGCATCGTTATCGAACGTCCTGCGAAAAGCATCCGTGTGACTATTCACACTGCTCGTCCAGGTGTTGTTATCGGTAAGAAAGGCGAAGACGTTGAAAAACTGCGTGCAGCAGTAGCAAAAATTGCTGGCGTACCAGCGCAAATCAACATCGCTGAAGTACGTAAGCCTGAGCTGGATGGTCAGCTTGTGGCTGATAGCATCGCGTCTCAACTAGAGCGTCGCGTAATGTTCCGTCGTGCTATGAAGCGCGCAGTACAAAACGCAATGCGCCTAGGCGCTAAAGGTATCAAAGTGGAAGTAAGCGGTCGTTTAGGCGGCGCTGAAATCGCTCGTTCAGAGTGGTATCGTGAAGGTCGCGTACCTCTACACACTCTGCGTGCTGACATTGATTACGCAACTTCTTCGGCTCACACCACCTACGGTGTAATCGGCGTTAAAGTCTGGATCTTCAAAGGTGAGATCCTAGGCGGTATGCCAGCAGCAACTGAAGCTGCAGAGCCAAAGGCTGACAAGCCGAAGAAGCAGCGTAAAGGCCGTAAGTAAGGAGTCGACAGATGCTACAACCTAAACGTACTAAGTTCCGTAAGGTTCAGACTGGTCGTAACCGTGGTCTAGCGAAAGGTACAGAAGTAAGCTTCGGTACTTTTGGTCTTAAAGCTGTAGGCCGTGGTCGTCTGACTGCTCGTCAAATCGAAGCGGCACGTCGTGCTATGACGCGTCATATCAAGCGTCAAGGTAAAATCTGGATCCGTGTGTTCCCAGACAAGCCAATCACTGAAAAACCACTAGAAGTTCGTCAAGGTAAGGGTAAAGGTAACGTTGAGTACTGGGTAGCCCAAATCCAACCTGGTAAGGTTATGTACGAAGTTGATGGTGTACCTGAAGAATTGGCACGTGAAGCGTTCCGCCTAGCGGCTCGCAAACTGCCATTCAAGACTACATTCGTAACTAAGCAGGTGATGTGATGAAAGCACAAGATCTACGCGAAAAAAGCGTTGAAGAGCTGAACTCTGAGCTACTGAATTTGCTGAAAGAGCAGTTCAACTTGCGCATGCAAGCTGCAACTGGTCAACTGCAGCAGACTCATACTCTGAAAGCTGTACGCCGTGATATCGCACGTGTGAAAACTGTTTTGACTGAGAAGGCAGGCGCATAATGAGCGACAAAATTCGTACTCAACTAGGTCGTGTTGTTAGCGACAAGATGGACAAGTCTATCGTTGTTGCTATCGAGCGCATGGTGAAGCACCCTATCTACGGTAAATTCGTTAAGCGCACGACTAAAGTACACGCACATGACGAAAACAACGAGTGTGGCATTGGCGACACTGTTGAAATTCGTGAATGTCGTCCACTGTCTAAGACTAAGTCTTGGACTCTGGTGAAAATTGTAGAAAAAGCGAAGATGTAATCTCCTCTCTTTCTCGCAATTCAGGCGGCTCCAATTATTTTTGGGGCCGCTTGTTTTTTGACTACCCAATCAAAAAAAAGGGTGGTACAATTCGCGTCCCTTTAAAGAGGCAGCCCGACCCGAGATGGGTCTAGTTTTTTTAATATTTAGCGGAGCACTAACATGATCCAAATGCAAACTATGCTGGATGCAGCTGATAACTCAGGCGCTCGCAGCGTAATGTGTATTAAGGTTCTGGGTGGCTCTCACCGTCGTTACGCCCACGTTGGCGACATCATCAAAGTTACCGTTAAGGAAGCAATTCCTCGCGGTAAAGTAAAGAAAGGTGATGTATTAAAGGCGGTGGTAGTTCGCACCCGTAAAGGCGTACGTCGTCCAGACGGTTCTGTCATTCGCTTCGACCGTAATGCTTGCGTTCTGTTGAACAACAACAGTGAGCAACCTATCGGTACACGTATCTTTGGTCCAGTGACTCGTGAGCTTCGTAATGCGAAATTCATGAAGATTGTATCACTGGCTCCAGAAGTTCTGTAAGGAGCGGCAACAATGGCAGCTAAAATCCGTCAAAATGACGAAGTAATCGTTCTTGCTGGGAAAGACAAAGGCAAGAAAGGTAAAGTAACTAAGGTTCTGGCAACTGGTAAAGTTATCGTTGAAGGTATCAATCTAGTTAAGAAACACCAGAAACCTGTTCCTGCGATGGGTGTCCAAGGTGGCATCGTTGAGCAAGAAGCAGCGATCGACGTTTCTAACATTGCGATTTTCAACGCAAAAACTGGTAAAGCAGACCGCATCGGTTTCCGTTTCGAAGATGGTAAGAAAGTTCGTTTCTTTAAATCTAACAACGAAATCGTTTCTAACTAATTAGAAGTAATTTGGAGTTCTACTATGGCGAAACTGCATGATTACTACAAGTCGTCTGTAGTCGCTGAGCTGACCAAACAGTTCAGTTACACAAGCGTCATGCAAGTCCCTAGAATTGAGAAAATCACCCTCAATATGGGCGTTGGTGAAGCAATCAACGATAAGAAACTACTTGAAAATGCAGCGTCTGATATGGCGATCATCTCTGGCCAAAAGCCACTGATCACTAAAGCGCGCAAATCTGTAGCTGGTTTCAAAATTCGTGAAGGCTACCCAATTGGTTGTAAAGTAACCTTGCGTGGCGAGCGCATGTGGGATTTCTTGGAGCGTTTGATTTCTATCGCTCTACCACGTGTACGTGACTTCCGCGGTGTTAACGGCAAGTCTTTTGACGGTCGCGGTAACTACAGCATGGGCGTTCGCGAGCAAATCATCTTTCCGGAAATCGACTACGATAAAGTCGATCGTGTACGCGGTCTTGATATCACTATCACGACTACCGCTGGTACCGATGAGGAAGGCCGTGCTCTGCTGGCTGCCTTTAACTTCCCATTCCGTAAGTAAGGTGAAGGGTTACTGTTATGGCTAAACAATCAATGAAAGCACGTGAAGAAAAACGTGCGAAGCTGGTAGCTCAGTTCGCTGAAAAGCGTGCAACTCTGAAAGCTATCATCAGCGATGTAAACGCATCTGAAGAAGATCGTTGGAATGCGGTTCTTAAACTGCAATCTCTTCCACGTGATTCAAGTCGTTCTCGTCAGCGTAACCGTTGCAACCAAACTGGTCGCCCACACGGTTTCCTACGTAAGTTCGGTCTAAGCCGTATTAAAGTTCGTGAAGCTTGCATGAAAGGCGAGATTCCAGGACTTCGTAAGGCTAGCTGGTAATTGCCACTTAATCATTTGGAGTAAAGTTTATGAGCATGCAAGATCCGATTTCGGATATGCTGACCCGCATTCGTAACGGTCAGGCAGCAAACAAAGTTGCTGTAAAAATGCCTTCTTCAAAGCTGAAAGTTGCAATTGCTGCACTTCTGAAAGCAGAAGGTTATATCGCTGATTTCGCTGTTGAAGGCGAAGTGAAAGCAGAGCTGGAAATCACTCTTAAGTATTTCCAAGCAAAACCAGTAATCGAGCAAATCAAACGCGTTTCTCGTCCAGGTCTTCGTGTTTACAAGAAGAAAGACGAGCTGCCATCTGTAATGGGTGGTCTAGGCGTTGCTGTCGTTTCCACTTCCAAGGGTCTGATGTCAGACCGCGCTGCTCGTAAAGCAGGTCTTGGCGGTGAAATCATTTGCTACGTAGCATAATTAAGGAGTAGAACATGTCTCGTGTTGCTAAAGCACCTGTCGCTATTCCAGCTGGCGTAGAGGTGAAACTGAACGGCCAAGAGATCACTATTAAAGGTGCTAAAGGCGAACTTTCTCGCGTTTTCCACAAAGGTGTAGTGATCGCACAAGAAGACAACCAACTGACTTTTGGTCCACGTGAAGGCGTAGCCAACGCATGGGCACAAGCAGGTACTGCACGTGCTCTAGTTAAGAACATGGTTGTTGGTGTTACTGAAGGCTTTACTAAGAAACTCGTTCTGAAGGGTGTTGGTTACCGTGCTGCTATGAAAGGCAACGCTGTAGGCTTGACTCTGGGTTTCTCTCACCCTGTTGAGCATGAACTGCCAGAGGGTATTAAAGCTGAATGTCCAAGCCAAACTGAAATCGTACTGACTGGTTGTGACAAACAACTTGTTGGTCAGGTTGCGGCTGACATTCGTTCTTACCGCGCGCCTGAGCCTTACAAAGGCAAAGGTATTCGTTACGCAGATGAAAATGTGCGTAGTAAAGAAGCTAAGAAGAAGTAAGGTAACACTATGGATAAGAAAGCATCTCGCATCCGTCGTGCTACACGTGCACGTCGTAAGATTGCAGAACTGGGTGCAACTCGCCTAGTAGTACACCGTACTCCTCGTCACGTGTACGCACAAGTGATTGCAGCTAATGGCTCTGAGGTTATCGCCGCCGCTTCTACTGTAGAAAAAGCGATCCGTGAGCAAGTGAAATACACCGGTAACATCGATGCAGCGAAAGCAGTGGGTAAAGCTGTTGCAGAGCGCGCACTTGAAAAAGGCGTAACTGTAGTTGCGTTTGATCGTTCTGGTTTCCAATACCACGGTCGAGTAGCAGCGCTAGCAGATTCTGCTCGCGAAGCTGGTCTGAAATTCTAAGGTAGGGTTGGAAGATGGCTAAAGAACAACAAGTTCAAGCGAATGATTTGCAAGAAAAATTAATCGCAGTTAACCGTGTTTCTAAAACGGTTAAAGGTGGTCGAATCATGAGCTTTACTGCACTGACTGTAGTTGGTGACGGTAACGGTCGTGTAGGTTTCGGTTACGGCAAAGCCCGTGAAGTACCTGCTGCGATCCAAAAAGCAATGGAAAAAGCACGTCGTAGCATGGTTACGATCGCGCTGAACGAAGGTACTCTTCACCACCCAGTGAAAGGTCGCCATTCGGGCTCTAAAGTTTACATGCAGCCTGCTGCAGAAGGTACTGGTGTAATCGCCGGCGGTGCGATGCGTGCAGTACTTGAAGTTGCTGGTGTACACAACGTTTTGTCTAAAGCGTACGGTTCAACGAACCCAATCAATATCGTTCGTGCAACGATTGATGCGCTAGTAGACGTTAAGTCACCAGAAATGGTTGCTGCTAAACGTGGTCTGACTGTTGAATCAATTTCGGAGTAAGAACACAATGGCAACTATTAAAGTAACTCAAACTAAAAGCTCAATTGGTCGCCTGCCAAAGCATAAAGCTACACTGCGCGGTTTAGGTCTTCGTAAAATCAACCACACAGTAGAACTTGAAGATACGCCATGTGTTCGTGGCATGATCAACAAGGTTTACTACATGGTTAAAGTTGAGGAGTAATCATAATGCTATTGAATACTCTATCACCGGCCGCGGGTTCTAAACATGCTCCTAAGCGTTTAGGTCGTGGTGTCGGTTCAGGCCTTGGTAAAACAGGTGGCCGTGGTCACAAAGGTCAAAAGTCACGTTCTGGCGGCAAAGTACGTCCAGGTTTTGAAGGCGGTCAAATGCCTCTGAAACAACGTCTACCAAAATTCGGTTTCACTTCTCGTAAGAGCTTTGTGTCTGCTGAAGTTCGTCTGTCTGAACTGGCGAAAGTAACTGGTGACGTAGTTGATCTGAATGCTCTGAAAGCAGCAAACCTCGTTACTAAAAACATCGAGTTTGCAAAAATCGTTCTTTCTGGCGAGATCAACAAAGCAGTGACCGTAAAAGGTCTGCGCGTGACTAAAGGCGCTAAAGCTGCAATCGAAGCTGCAGGCGGTAAAATCGAGGAATAATCTCGAGGATTGAGGTACAGATGGCTAAAAAACCAGGACAAGATTTTCGTAGTGCTCAGAGCGGCTTAAGTGAACTAAAGTCGCGCTTATTCTTCGTAATTGGTGCACTTTTAGTATTCCGAGCCGGCTCTTTTGTGCCGATTCCTGGTATTGACGCTGCTGTACTTGCCGAATTGTTCGAACAGCAAAAAGGTACCATCGTAGAAATGTTTAACATGTTCTCCGGTGGTGCTCTTGAGCGTGCATCTATTTTAGCACTGGGCATCATGCCGTATATTTCGGCGTCAATTGTTGTCCAGTTGCTAACAGTAGTTCATCCAGCGTTAGCGGAACTCAAAAAAGAGGGTGAAGCAGGCCGTCGTAAGATAAGCCAATATACGCGCTACGGCACGCTTGTACTTGCAACATTCCAAGCGATTGGTATTGCAACAGGCTTACCAAACATGGTCAACAATCTGGTCGTTATCGACCAAACCATGTTTACCCTGATTGCGACCGTGAGTTTAGTAACCGGTACCATGTTCTTAATGTGGTTAGGTGAACAAATTACAGAGCGTGGAATTGGAAACGGTATTTCGATACTGATTTTCGCAGGTATTGTTGCTGGATTGCCTAAAGCAATCGGTCAAACAATCGAGCAAGCGCGTCAAGGTGAACTGCATGTACTTCTTCTGCTGTTAATCGCAGTGTTAGCTTTTGCTGTGATTTACTTCGTTGTTTTCATGGAGCGTGGTCAACGTCGTATCGTTGTGAACTACGCAAAGCGTCAACAAGGTCGTAAGGTGTTCGCAGCACAAAGCACTCACTTGCCGTTGAAAATCAACATGGCTGGTGTAATTCCTGCGATTTTTGCGTCAAGCATTATCCTGTTTCCAGGAACATTGGCGCAGTGGTTTGGTCAGAACGGCGAAAGCAGCACATTCGGTTGGCTAACTGATGTGTCTTTAGCTTTGAGCCCAGGCCAGCCTCTGTATGTAATGCTTTATGCAGCGGCGATTATCTTCTTCTGTTTCTTCTATACCGCGTTGGTGTTTAACCCGCGTGAAACGGCAGATAACTTGAAGAAGTCTGGTGCATTCGTACCCGGTATCCGCCCAGGTGAGCAGACAGCGAAATATATCGATAAAGTAATGACACGTTTAACCCTTGCAGGTGCACTGTATATTACTTTTATCTGTCTGATCCCTGAGTTCATGATGGTCGCTTGGAACGTACGTTTCTACTTTGGCGGCACATCACTACTGATTGTAGTTGTCGTGATCATGGACTTTATGGCACAGGTACAGACCCATTTGATGTCTCATCAATATGAGTCTGTGTTGAAAAAAGCAAATCTGAAAGGCTACGGCCGTTAATACGGCAGGCAGTTCAGATAGATTTACGGAGTTTAGCAATGAAAGTTCGTGCTTCCGTTAAAAAAATCTGCCGTAACTGTAAAGTTATCAAGCGTAACGGTGTCGTTCGCGTGATTTGCAGTGAGCCAAAGCACAAGCAGCGCCAAGGCTAATTAGCAGAAATTTTTTACTTGAAAATTAAGGTAGTGTCGAGTATATTCCTCGGCCTACCTTTTGCGTGCAAAAGAAGTAGTATACCGCAACGTATCCTCGACGGGCTTTGTTGCGGGTAATTCTTTGATGAAAGTACTAGGAGTGCATAGTGGCCCGTATAGCAGGCATTAACATTCCTGATCATAAACACGCTGTAATCGCTCTAACTGCGATCTACGGTATCGGCAAAACTCGTTCAAAAGCTATTCTAGCTGACCTGGGTATTGCTGAGAGTGTTAAGATCAGTGAACTAACTGAAGAGCAGATCGATCAACTGCGTGATGGTGTAGCTAAGTACACTGTAGAGGGTGATCTACGTCGTGAAGTTTCCATGAACATCAAGCGCCTAATGGATCTTGGTTGTTACCGTGGTCTTCGTCATCGTCGCAGTCTACCACTACGTGGACAGCGTACTAAAACCAACGCTCGCACCCGTAAGGGTCCGCGTAAGCCGATCAAGAAATAATCGGGAAGGGTAGAGTACAATGGCTAAACAACCAACTCGCGCACGTAAGCGTGTACGCAAGCAAGTTGCTGATGGCGTAGCGCATATCCACGCATCTTTCAACAACACAATCGTAACCATTACGGACCGTCAAGGTAATGCTCTTGCTTGGGCAACTGCTGGTGGTTCTGGTTTCCGCGGTTCTCGTAAGTCTACTCCGTTCGCTGCACAGGTTGCTGCTGAGCGTTGTGCTGAAATGGCTAAAGAATACGGCCTAAAGAACCTAGAGGTTATGGTTAAGGGTCCTGGTCCAGGTCGTGAATCTACTGTTCGCGCTCTGAATGCAGCTGGTTTCCGTATCACGAACATCGTTGATGCTACACCAATCCCTCATAACGGTTGTCGTCCACCGAAGAAACGTCGCGTTTAACGTTTCTAGGAAGATTGGAGAAAGATCATGGCAAGATATTTGGGTCCTAAGCTGAAGCTTAGCCGCCGCGAAGGTACTGACTTGTTCCTTAAGTCAGGCGTTCGTGCGATTGATACCAAGTGTAAAATTGATAACGCACCAGGCGTACACGGCGCTCGTCGCGGTCGTCTGTCTGAGTATGGCGTTCAGCTTCGTGAGAAGCAAAAAGTTCGTCGTATTTATGGCGTTTTAGAAAAACAATTCCGTAACTACTACAAAGAAGCTGCTCGCCTGAAAGGCAACACAGGTGAAAACCTGCTTCAGCTTCTGGAAGGTCGTCTGGATAACGTAGTTTACCGTATGGGTTTTGGTGCAACTCGCGCTGAAGCACGTCAGCTGGTTAGCCACAAAGCTATCCTAGTAAACGGTAAAGTAGTAAACGTTCCTTCTTTCAATGTTGCGGCAAACGACGTTGTTGCAGTTCGTGAGAAAGCGAAAAAGCAATCTCGCATCAAAGCAGCTCTAGAAGTTGCTGAACAACGCGAAAAACCAACTTGGATTGAAGTCGATGTAAACACGATGGAAGGTACTTTCAAGCGTATGCCTGAGCGTTCCGATCTGTCTGCTGACATCAACGAACAATTGATCGTCGAGCTTTACTCTAAGTAAGGTTTAAACTAAAGAGAGGACACAATGCAGGGTTCTGTAACAGAATTTCTTAAGCCACGTCTTGTTGATATCGAACAAATCAGCACGACACACGCAAAAGTAACTCTTGAGCCGTTAGAGCGTGGTTTCGGCCATACTCTGGGTAATGCACTTCGCCGTATTCTTCTATCTTCAATGCCAGGTTGTGCTGTGACTGAAGTAGAGATTGAAGGCGTTCTTCACGAGTACAGCACCAAAGAAGGTGTTCAGGAAGATATCCTTGAGATTCTCTTGAACCTGAAAGGTCTGGCTGTTCGCGTTGCCGAAGGCAAAGATGAAGTGTTCATTACACTGAACAAATCAGGCTCGGGCCCTGTGGTTGCAGGTGACATCACCCATGACGGTGATGTAGAGATCGTAAACCCTGAACACGTTATTTGTCATTTAACTTCTGACAATGCTGCGATCGCTATGCGTATCAAAGTAGAACGTGGTCGTGGTTATGTTCCAGCTTCTGCCCGTATCCATACTGAAGAAGATGAGCGTCCAATTGGTCGTTTGCTTGTTGACGCGACTTTCAGCCCAGTAGACAAAATTGCCTACTCTGTTGAAGCAGCTCGTGTTGAACAGCGTACTGACTTGGACAAGCTTGTTATCGATATGGAAACTAACGGTACTCTTGAGCCTGAGGAAGCAATCCGTCGCGCAGCAACAATTCTTGCTGAGCAATTGGATGCGTTCGTAGATCTTCGTGATGTACGTGTACCTGAGGAGAAGGAAGAGAAGCCAGAATTCGATCCGATCCTACTGCGTCCTGTAGACGATCTTGAACTAACAGTTCGCTCTGCTAACTGTCTGAAAGCAGAAGCGATTCACTACATCGGTGATCTGGTACAGCGCACTGAGGTTGAGCTTCTTAAAACGCCAAACCTCGGTAAGAAGTCTCTTACAGAGATTAAAGACGTGCTTGCATCACGTGGTCTGTCTCTGGGCATGCGTCTAGAAAACTGGCCACCAGCGTCAATCGCTGAAGATTAATCGATATTAGTTAGAAGGATTAGGTCATGCGCCATCGTAAGAGTGGTCGTCAACTCAACCGCAACAGCAGTCATCGCAAAGCGATGTTCAGCAACATGGCTAGCTCTCTAGTACGTCATGAAGTTATCAAGACTACTTTGCCAAAAGCGAAAGAGCTGCGTCGCGTCGTTGAGCCTTTGATTACACTAGCTAAGACTGACAGTGTTGCTAACCGTCGTCTAGCATTTGCTCGCACTCGTGATAACGAAGTGGTAGCAAAACTGTTTAACGAACTAGGTCCACGTTTCGCTGCACGTCAAGGCGGCTACACTCGTATTCTGAAGTGTGGTTTCCGTGCAGGTGACAAAGCTCCAATGGCATACATTGAGCTGGTTGATCGCCCAGAAGCTGCTGTTGAAGCTGCTGCTGAGTAATCAGTTCGTCATGCAATAAAAGAGCCGGGCTAGCCCGGCTTTTTTATTTCTATTTTCTGCTTTATCTGGGTGTGAAAAGTGGGTGTTGTGCTTTTTCACACTATATCTCGATTTCACACTGTATATCGATAGTGGGCATGGCATTACTGCCATAGCTTACCTAATGACGCCAATAGGTCTTGACTCGCACCTTGCTGAGTCAGGTATTGCATCAAAACAGGCACGAACTGTTCAACCATGCTGGCATCCAGTCCTAATGTATTAAAGGCTTGGTTCACTTCTTTGCGTTGCAAAATTGTGCTGAGGTTTTGATTTGGGATGAGACCATTCAAATCATTAAGGTTTGGGATTAATTGGAGCAACTCGCTTCTTTGATCTGCATTTAGGTTGTTTTGAGCCTGTGCAAGCAGGGTCGCTACGCCACCTCCCGCTTGTTGCGGTGAAAGAGGAAATTGACTGGTAAATGGAGTCAATAACTCTTGGGTTGCTTTGGATTGGGAGAGGGTTTCACCAACTAATCCAGCGAGGTCGTTTGAACCTAAAGATTTGAGGTCAGGGAAAGCCAGAGCGGATGTGCTGGCGAGCGTCGAAATAAGTAAGGCAGTAAAACGATAGTGCATGATCACTCTCCATAAATGGCGCGTAACGTATTTTCTTATTCGGTTCGAAGGTTCAGATCGAAACCTTGGATGTGAGATAGTTTAATGAAAAAAGAGCGACCCAGTGGGTCGCTCTTTGTCACATAATTGCGAAAGCGAAACTTACAGGATATCCAGCAGTTCGACTTCAAATACTAACGCTGCAAACGGAGGAATCGCTGCGCCTGCGCCACGCTCGCCATAAGCAAGGTTGTGTGGAATGTAGAGTTTCCACTTAGAGCCAACAGGCATCAGTTGCAGAGCTTCAACCCAACCGCGGATCACGCCAGTCACCGGGAATTCAGCAGGTTGGCCGCGTGATACTGAGCTATCAAACACAGTGCCATCAACCAGTTGGCCGTGGTAGTGTACGCGAACTGACTTATCGGATGTTGGGATTGCGCCATTACCTTCAACCAGTACTTCGTACTGCAGGCCTGACTCAAGAACCGTCACTTCTGGACGTAGAGCATTATCTTTCAGGAAAGCTTCACCTTCAGAAGCGGCCACTTTAGCGGCTTCTTGGCGGGCTTCTTCAGCACGCATATGGATCGCATGTAGAGCTTGGTTGATCTCATCAACAGAAATCGCTGGCTGCTCGCCAACAAGAGCGGTGGCGATACCCGCAGCAATTGCCGCTACGTTTAAGCCTTCAAGGCCACTACCTGCCAACTGTTGACCCATTTGTAGGCCAATGCCGTAGCTTGCTTTCTGTTCTACGGTTTCAAATTTTACTTCAGACATAAAAGTCACTCTTGGTCGTTCAATAAAGGTGACAGAATAGCAGGTTAGGTAGAGTGATGAAACGTTTAGCGCCCAATCGTTGCTATCCGTTCGGTGTGACTTGTCGCAGAAAGTTCAGCGAAAAACTTCAAGTTTGTGTCAAGCTTTGGCTTTCATGTCACTCGACTCTATACTCTAACCTCATGAATTTTTATACTGTGGGCAAGTAATTAAAGGACTTTGAACATGAACCGCCGCCACAAGAAGCCGCAGCAAACTGATTATCTGGCCAAAGTGCAGAATTATTGGCAGCAATTGGATTGGCCACGCTATCGCCAGCAACTGCATGCGTTATGGTTGCGCTTGCCTCCTTTTCATCGTCGAGGCTTGATGGTGCTCACGCCAGCTGTGTTGGTATTGATGGTGATCCCTTTGCCTGACAAGCAAGAAGTGGCAGCTGAAACTCCTGCCACGTCAAAGCGGATTGAGGTTGGGATCAATACGCAAAGCTTGAGTGAACAACGCACGCAAGCGCAAACCGCCCTTAAATCTTCGGCATGGCAAGAGTACGTGGTGCGTCAGGGGGATACTTTGTCGCAGGTGTTTCGTAACAACGAGCTACCACTCACTGATATTAATGCGCTGGTTAAGGTGGAAGGTTCTGATAAACCGCTGAGCCAGATCCAAGCGGGTCAACTGATCCGCTTTAAATTGGCGGAAAACGGTCAATTAGACATTTTGCAGCTTGAACGTAATAACCAATCAGTGATGTTCTTCCGTCTCTCTGATGGTGGCTTTGGGCGCAGTAAGTAATCCCCACCACTTTGCCAGCCATGCGCTAGGCAACAGAGGCAGAATAATCATTCCAATCCCCAGCCAAGTCAGTGCGTCCAGCATTTCAGCAAACCAGAATGCGCCAAAAGCTGCAACAAAGATCAATCCTGAATACTCAGCCAGTGCTATTTGGCTGGCTGGCGCTTTCTGATACGCGGCAACGGCCAAACCGTTGTAGAGCAAAATCAATCCTGAACTTGCAGCAATCCATAACCACTGAGATAAGCTGAGCGGCTGCCAATAGGCGGCCGCCAGTAAGCCGGAAATGGGGAGTGAAAAAAATGTGGTCCACATAAGTGTGGTCACGACAGGTTGGCGCTCAGGGATGGTGCGAGCGAGTAGGTTAAAGAGTGCCAACGAACATGCCGTACCCAAGGCAAACAGGGCTGCCCAATGAAATTGCGATGGGCGCAAGACAATCAGTACCCCAAGAAAGCCGGTGACGGTTGCGATAACCTTGCCGCGGCTTGGTCTCTCTTTCAGAAACAGAATTGAGAGAGGCAGCATCAATAGTGGCGCGGCGTAAAACACCGCATTGGCGGTGGCTAAGGGTAAATACGAAATCGCGACCACCATACAGCCAGCGCCCAGTAGCACTAAATGAGCGCGGATTAGGGTGACTTTAGGATCATGCAGTTGACGTAAGACTTTGGGCTGTTTTCGCCACACGGGCCAGATGAGGGCAAAAGCAAAGAGTTGGCGCAAGAACATATATTGAAAAGGTACGACTTCACCTTGCAGCATTTTGACTGCCACATCAGAGAGCGAAGCCGCCAAATTGCCCAAAACCAGTAGCCAAACAGCTAACGCTACAGGGTTCATGGTTAGGCTCTTTTCATATCAATGTGAGGAATGCCATCTTCTAGATAGGTTTCTGAGGTTGCGACAAAGCCATAGCGAGCATAAAACTCGCGCAGATGCTCCTGTGCACCAATTTCAATCGATTGTTGTGGCCATAAGTTTTGACATTGCTCAAGTGCCGTTTGCAATAGTTGGTGTCCTAAGCCATTGCCACGTGCACTGGCCTTAGTCGCCACACGGCCAAGGCTAACACTAGGATAGCTCACCCCGGCAGGCAGTAGACGTGCGCAAGCGACGAGCTCTCCATCTTGATAACCTAGCAGGTGGTGCACTTCGTTGAGTGTATCTTTGTTATCCAATTCCGGGTAGGGGCAGGTCTGCTCGACCACAAAAACATCGACACGCAGTTTGAGTAGTTCGTACAGCTGTTGGGTGGTTAATTGGCAAAAAGGGATACATTGCCAGTTGATCATCTTTATCTCCTTAAATATGAAATCTATCCACTTCCTATGAGATGCTGCAACGGCAAGTCATTTAGGTATAGGCGGATAGGAATAGCAGTACTGTAGCAGGCAGCGTAAAAACCAGCGTTAACAAAGGTTAAGGGCAAGCAAGAAAATTTAAATCAAGATTCACTGGAGCTCGGGCGCAAAATAACGATAATAGCGCTTCTTTTTTCGTCACACTGAGGACACCCCTTGAACGCCAACTCTTTTGCTGCTTTGAATCTGAAGCCTGAACTTCTTGCTAACCTTGAAACCATGGGGTTTGCCACTATGACTCCGATTCAGGCGCAATCTCTTCCTGCGATCCTTAAAGGGCAGGATGTGATTGGCCAAGGCAAAACAGGCTCCGGTAAAACCGCTGCGTTTGGTCTTGGGGTACTCTCCAACCTCAATGTGAAGCGCTTTCGTGTGCAAGCCTTGGTGCTGTGTCCAACACGTGAGTTGGCCGATCAAGTCGCGACCGATATTCGTACGCTAGGGCGTGCTATCCACAATATCAAAGTGTTGACGCTGTGTGGCGGTATGCCAATGGGGCCGCAGATCGGATCCCTTGAGCATGGCGCGCATATTTTGGTCGGAACGCCGGGACGGATTTTGGATCATTTGAGTAAAGATCGTATCGATCTGAGTGAGCTCAATACCTTGGTATTGGATGAAGCTGACCGCATGCTCGAAATGGGTTTCCAAGAAGCGCTGGAGGCGATCATTGCTGCCGCGCCAGCCGAGCGTCAAACCTTGCTGTTTAGTGCAACTTATCCCGCTAGCATTGAGCAGATTGCACAAAGCGTGACTCGCAATGCGCTGATGATTAAAGTTGAGGCGACCCACGATACTTCAAGCATTCGTCAATATTTCTACAAAGTAGAAGGCAGTGCTGCGCGTGATGAGGCTCTGGAAACGTTGCTCTTGCACCATCAACCGACTTCTTCGGTGGTGTTCTGTAACACCAAACGTGAAGTACAAAATGTTGCCGATGCCCTGCATCAAAGCGGTTTTAGCGTGATTGAACTGCATGGTGATATGGAGCAGCGTGAGCGCGACCAAGCCTTAGTGCAATTTGCCAATAAGAGTATTTCTATTCTGGTGGCGACCGATGTTGCGGCTCGTGGTCTGGATGTCGATAACCTTGATGCAGTGTTTAACTACGATCTGTCTCGCGATCCTGAAGTGCATGTACATCGCATCGGGCGTACTGGTCGTGCGGGAAGTAAGGGCTTAGCGTTTAGCTTCTTTAGTGACAACGAGAGCTACCGTGTGGCGCAGATTGATGAGTACATGGATATCGCGATTGAACCTTCAACCTTGCCGCAACCGGCTGCAGGCGCTCGTCCTTACGCGGCGAATATGGTCACCATTCAGATTGACGGTGGTAAGAAAGATAAGGTGCGTCCCGGTGATATCCTTGGCGCACTGACCAGTGATGGCGAACTGACTGCGGAGCATATCGGCAAGATTAACCTGTTCCCGATGCGTGCTTATGTGGCCGTGCACAAGAAAATCGCCCACAAAGCGCTGAATAAAATTGCCAACGGTAAGATGAAGGGACGCCAGTTCCGCGCTCGCTTACTCAAATAATCTCATGCATCCTGTCTCAGCCGTGCTTTAATGCGGCTGAGGCTAATTGGCGTGATCCCCAAATACGCGGCGATGTGATGATCGCAAAGCCGCGCCATCAAATCTGGAAACTGAGCACACATCACTTGGTAACGCTGTTCTGGGCGATAGAGCAACATAAAGCGCTCTTTTTGCTCCTTGTACAGCAGTTGTGTCTCAAGTAAACGTTGATAGAGCGGGTGACCGCTAGAGCGCCATTCACGTAACACCTCAATCGGTACGCCCATCAGTTGTACTGGAGATAAGGTTTCCAGCATGAAGGGGGAAGCTTGCTCACGCAACAAACTTTCAAAACCAATCGCCCAGTCTTGCTCCCAATAAAACTCTTTACTGAAACTTTTGCCCTCTTCGGTGAGATAGCAAGCGTGGCATAGCCCTGCGAGCACCCAATAGGCAAAGGGAGTGGTTTCTCCTTGTGCGACCAATACATGTCGTGTTGGCAGCTCGAGTGGCTGAGCGACACTTTGCAATTGAGTACATTCGGCATCGGAAAAACCATGCTGTTTTAGATAAGCGTGAAACAGTGCTTGCATAAAAGCCTCATAGAAAAGAAAACAGCCACTCTAGGTGGCTGTCTACTTTACGTGATAACCCAAGTGACTTGAAGCGGCTGCTGTATTGGTTGCCGTTTCAATAGGGGGTTATTGATGCTTATTTTTGTAAGTCGATGCGATACACCGCGAAGCCAACATCATCACTGGCGACTTGGGTCATCGGATATTGACCTTTTTGTTTAATAAACTGGGTGGCTTTATCGCTTGGTGAGGTTTCAAAGCGAATATCCAACTTGGTTTTGCTGCTGATCGGAGCAAATGACCAGTTGTTGTCCGCACTTGGCGTCACTTCGCCTTTGTCCTTACTTACGCGAGCAATGTAATCGGCCACTACTGTGCGGTTTTCATCGGGTGAATCAAACGCGACAAACTCAGCGCCTGTGCCGGGGAATTTGTTGCTGTAGGCACGATAGTTGTTGGTGGCGATCAAGAAGGTTTGTTGGGTATCAATTGGCTTACCTTGATAAGTCAGTTGCACGATGCGCTGTGAATTTGGGTTGATCAGTTTGCAGTCACCATCGTAGCGCGCAGGCTGAGTCACATCGATCTGGTAATTGACGCCATCAATCACATCAAAGTTGTAAGTGCGGAAGCCATCCCAGTTGATGAGAGATTGCGGTGCGCTAGACGTCACATCAATCTGGTTAAACTGGCCTGCTGAGCACTCTAACCACTCTTTAAGCTGCTGACCGCTCACTTTCATGGTGACTAAGGTGTTCGGGTACAGGTAAAGGTCGGCGGCATTACGGAAAGTCAGCTCGCCCGCTTCCACTTCAGTGAAACCGTTAGGATCGTCTTTACGGCCACCGGCTTTGAAAGGCGCAGCGGCAGATAGCACTGGCAAACCATCAAGGTTTGGATCGCCTTGAATAAAGCGCTCGACATAATCTTTCTGCGCGAGGTTGACGATTTGTACCGTTGGGTCATCTTGCACCAGTGATAAGAAGCTGTACATCACGTCGTTCGCTTTGCCGATTGGCTGGTTAACAAAGTCGCGTGTACCTTGATGATCGTGTTGCAGCGCTTGCACCATAGTGGCATCGGCTTCGACAAGCGCTTTCTTATTGGCTTTGTCAAAGATTGGGCGAGCTTCGGATTGACCGGAAGTCACTGCCCAGCGACCTTGCTGCTTTTCTAAGGTCAGATCCATCACCCCAACATGGCTACCCCAACGGCCCGGCATCACAGCGGTCACGCCATTAATGGTACCTTTATCGATGTCTGCGCCCGGTACATTAGCAAAATCTTTACCCGGGAAGACGGCGTGAGAGTGACCAAAAGCAATCGCATCAATGCCTTTCACTTGGGTCAGGTAGTAAACCGAGTTTTCTGCGCCAGCTTGGTATTCATCGGTGCTGATCCCAGAGTGGGGGATGGCGACAATCACATCCGCGCCTTTGGCTTTCATCTCAGGGATAAGTTTTTCTGCGGTTTGTTTGATATCGGCTGCGGTCACTTTACCTTCGAGATTTTTCTTATCCCACACCATGATTTGTGGCGGAACAAATCCGATATAACCGACCTTGATGGTATGTGCCTCTCCATCGGTATCTTTAAAGCTGTGCTCTTTAATCACATAAGGCGTGAATAAGTGCTGACCTGTTTTGGCATCAAACACGTTGGCGTTGATGTAAGGGAAGGCGGCATCGTTGATGGTCTCTTTTAAAAACTCAAGGCCGTAGTTAAATTCGTGGTTACCTATGTTACCCACATCATAACCTAGCGGATTCATGGCTTTATAAACGGGGTGCACTTCGCCAGCCTTGATGCCTTTCGCTGCCATGTAGTCACCCATCGGGCTACCTTGGATCAAATCACCGTTATCGACCAGCACACTGTTTTCGACTTCGGCGCGAGCTTGCTTAACCAGCGTGGCGGCGCGCGTCAGGCCAATTTGATCGGAGGCTTTATCTTTGTAGTAGTCGTAATCCATCAAATTGGTATGAATATCCGTGGTTTCAACAATACGTAGTTTGATCGTATCGGCCATTACAGGGCCCGCCATAGCTAACAGGCCGCCAAGTACCGCTAAAGAAACAGGTTTGATCATCATGGTCATCACAGACTCCAGAATGAGTTACAGAAGGGGGGAAATAAAAACAACTCGATAAATGTAACAAAAATCGATGAAACAAAAATTTCACTCATAACCAAATTGTGATGTGGCGCGATACCTTTGTCTGAAATTGCCCGGTTGATCCCAGTTGGCATGCTGCTGTTGTCCTGACTGTGTAGAGTAATCTGCTGAGCTTAGGCCTTTATGACCATTTCACTCCGCTTATATCAGCTTTTGGAATAAAAAATGAAATTATAGAATTTCAGGTAATAAACGTAACTGCTCATAATGCCTGCAACAGACCAATTAAGGATCAAGATTATGGCGCAGGATGCGGTAACTCCCCTTCGTAAAACCCCTCGCTTAGCCGTTGTAGAAGGCTCAGGTTATGTGCGTGCCGCGCGTAGCCAACTGCAAGCAGGAGAAGTGGCGCTGGTGGGGGCAGGCCCGGGCGATCCTGAGCTGCTGACAGTCAAAGCACTCAGTTATCTCCAACAAGCGGATGTGGTGCTCTACGACTACTTAGTGTCCGATGAAATCATGGCTCTGATCCCAAGCGAGACGATTTTAGTCTGTGTCGGGAAACGCGCAGGCCATCACAGTGTGCCGCAGGAGAAAACCAATCAACTCTTGGTGGATTTTTCCCGTCAAGGTTATCGCGTGGTGCGCATCAAAGGCGGCGATCCTTTTATGTTTGGCCGCGGCGGCGAAGAACTGGAAGTGCTGTTTGAAGCTGGCGTGAAATTTCAGGTTGTCCCCGGCATCACCGCCGCCGCTGGTGCAACGGCGTATGCTGGTATTCCGCTCACTCATCGTGATTACGCCCAATCGGCGCTGTTTGTCACCGGTCATTTAAAAGCACAAGCCGAGGATCTGGATTGGTCAACGCTGGCGCGTGGTAAGCAAACCTTAGTGATTTATATGGGCTTGAGCAACGCTGCGGCAATCGCTGAACAGCTCCAGTTGCATGGCCGCCAAGCGAGCACGCCTGTGGCAATCATTGAACGTGGCACTCAAGTCAATCAACAGGTGCTGATTGGTACACTGCAAACTTTGCCCAATTTAGCCAGCCAAGCGCAATCTCCGGCGCTGATTGTGGTGGGTGAAGTGGTCGCGCTTGCCGCCAAGCTGCACTGGTTTGGCGAACAAGGCGCAACACAGCAGCTTGAGGCGGCGCAGTCGGCGTAAGGTGCCGCATTCATCTTCTTGGTCACTACTTAAAATTTCACACTACGGCGCTGCTTAAGGGCAGCGCGCCGCCGTCAGGCAAGCGAAAAGGAAGCAGGTAAAATGGATCAACAGCGTTTAACCCATTTAAAACAGTTGGAAGCAGAAAGCATCCACATCATTCGTGAAGTGGCGGCCGAATTTGATAATCCGGTGATGATGTACTCGATTGGCAAGGATTCATCGGTGATGTTGCATTTAACGCGCAAAGCGTTTTATCCGGGCAAGATCCCTTTTCCTTTGTTGCACGTCGATACCGACTGGAAGTTTCGCGACATGATTACGTTTCGTGATGCGACAGCCAAAAAGTACGGCTTTGATCTTATCGTGCATAAAAATCCAGAAGGATTGGCGGCGGGGATCAACCCATTTGATCACGGCTCCTCTAAGCACACCGACATCATGAAAACCCAAGGCTTGAAGCAGGCGTTGAACAAATATGGCTTTGATGCGGCCTTTGGTGGTGCGCGACGCGATGAAGAGAAATCGCGTGCTAAAGAGCGTGTCTACTCTTTTCGCGATAAAAACCACACTTGGGACCCGAAAAATCAGCGTCCAGAGCTATGGCGCACCTATAACGGCCAGATCAACAAAGGTGAAAGCATTCGGGTGTTCCCACTCTCGAATTGGACGGAGCTGGATATCTGGCAATACATCTATTTGGAAAACATTGAGATTGTTCCGCTGTATCTGGCGGATGTCCGTCCAGTCGTACAGCGTGATGGCATGCTGATCATGGTAGATGATGATCGGATGAAGCTGCGCGAAGGTGAACAGATTGAGCACAAGAGCGTGCGTTTTCGCACCTTAGGCTGTTACCCACTGACCGGAGCTATCGAGTCACAAGCCAATATATTGACCGAGATTATTGAAGAGATGCTGGTGGCGACCTCCAGTGAGCGCCAAGGCCGCGCGATCGACCACGATCAGTCGGGATCAATGGAACTGAAAAAACGTCAAGGTTACTTCTAAGGATCGAAGGAAAGCGTATGAACAATGCAGTCAAAGAGCAGCTCGCTGAGCTCGGTATTGAAGGTTACCTCAATCAGCATCAACACAAATCGTTACTGAGATTCTTAACTTGTGGCTCGGTCGATGATGGTAAAAGCACTCTGATCGGTCGTTTGCTCCACGATTCAAAGCAGATTTATGAAGATCAACTGGCTGCCGTCCATAACGATAGCCAGCGAGTGGGCACTACGGGCAGTCGCCCAGACTTAGCGCTGCTGGTGGATGGTTTGCAAGCTGAGCGTGAGCAAGGCATCACCATTGATGTGGCGTATCGTTATTTCTCAACTCAGAAGCGCAAATTCATCATTGCCGATACACCGGGGCATGAGCAGTACACGCGTAATATGGCGACAGGCGCATCGACTTGTGATCTAGCGGTGATCTTGATTGACGCGCGTAAAGGCGTGCTGGATCAAACGCGGCGTCACTCATTTATCTCCAACTTACTTGGCTTGAAACACTTTATTGTGGCGGTCAACAAAATGGATCTGGTCGATTATTCGCAAGATCGTTTTGAACAGATCCGTGCAGAATATCTTAATTTTTCAAAGCATTTACAGGGAGAGACCGAGATTCAGATCATCCCGCTTTCGGCATTGGAAGGCGATAACGTGGTCGAAAAAAGCCGTTTGATGGATTGGTATCAAGGCCCATCACTGCTTGAGCTACTGGAAAATGTCGATATTGATCGCGACAAGAGCAGTGGAGCGTTTCGCTTCCCAGTACAGTATGTGAATCGTCCTAACCTCGATTTTCGCGGTTTCGCGGGTACGATTGCTTCTGGAGTGGTGAAAGTCGGCGATAAAATCAAAGCGCTACCATCGGGGAAAACCTCAACCGTGACAAGGATTGTGACTTTTGATGGCGATTTGCCTCAAGCACAAGCCGGTTTGGCGGTCACTTTGACACTGGCTGATGAAATTGATATTAGCCGTGGTGACTTGATTGTGCTGGAAAGTGCACAAGTCGACAGCACTAATCATTTGTTGGCGGATGTGGTGTGGATGACAGAACAGCCACTGCAAGTGGGGCGTGATTACGATATTAAAATCGTGGGCAAGAAAACCGTCGGTCAAGTAAAAGCGGTGCGTCATCAGTACGACATCAATAACTTGTCGACCTACCATGCCGAGAGTTTACCGCTTAATGGGATTGGGTTGTGCGAGTGGACGTTTACCCAAACTGTCGCGCTTGATAAATATCTGGATTGTGCCGATACCGGTGGTTTCATCATTATCGACCGCCTGACAAACGTGACCGTTGGCGCGGGTTTAGTGCGTGACAGTTTGCAAAATATCACTGGCCAAACCGAGTCGTTTTCAGCCTTTGAACTTGAGCTCAATGCCTTGGTGCGTAAGCACTTCCCACATTGGCAAGCGATTGATTTAAGCCGCTTAGGTAAAGCGTGAGTGAGGATGGATGAGTAAGCAAGCAGACAGCCTGTGCTTTGAACAAGATGCCAAGCCAGAGAATGTAGTGTGGCATCGTCATGCGGTGGATAAAGCGCAACGTGCGGCGCTGAAACAGCAGCGCCCTGCGGTACTCTGGTTTACCGGTTTATCGGGTGCGGGCAAATCGACCGTGGCAGGGGCGCTTGAGAACCGTTTAGCGGCGCTTGGGTATCACACTTATCTGCTGGATGGTGATAACGTGCGCCACGGTTTGTGTAGCGATCTCGGCTTTTCTGAACAGGATAGACGGGAAAACATTCGCCGCATTGGTGAGCTTGCCAAACTGATGGCGGATGCGGGTTTGATTGTGCTGACCGCGTTTATTTCACCCCATCGCGTTGAGCGCCAAATGGTGCGTGACTTGTTGCCAAATGGCGAGTTTCTAGAGGTGTACGTCAACACATCACTCGATGTGTGCGAAGCGCGTGACCCGAAAGGCTTGTACAAAAAGGCACGCGCCGGAGAAATTCGCCAATTTACTGGGATTGATTCCGCCTATGAAGCGCCGCTCAATCCGGATATCGATTTACCGGCGGGTGAAAAAAGCGTGGATGAGTTGGTGGCGCAGTGCCTACAGGCGTTAGCAGAGCGTCATATCATTCAACGTTGGGTATAACTCTTTAGATTCAAAATAAACCAAAAGCGACCATCCGGTCGCTTTTTTGATCTCTTTATTGAGAGCATGTCATCAGACGGTGTGGTGAATCGAGCTGCTGCTCACTTCAGTCTGTACGGTGAATTTCTGAGTCAGAAGTGCGACCAGCTGATCGTAATAAGTCATATTGGGTTTGTTACCGAGCAGTCGACACAGTTCATTGCCGGTTGGGCTAAAACGATAATAGATCAGGCGCACGCCTTTGCTGGTTGGCTGCAGATGCAGATTTTTACCCTGATAGCTAAGGAGTAGGGCGGGTTCGGCTTCAATCTCGCCCGATTCCAATTCCGTTGCGTGCAAAAGACCCAGCTCAATCAATACCAACAAGCTGGAATAAGGCAGTTGATGATTGCCTATATTGATGGCTTGGGTGGTAATGCGCTTGCCGAGACTAAACAAGCTATTTTGCGCTTTGTAGCCAATCAGCAATTTCAAGCTGGTGTCTGAGCCAAAACTGCACGCCAGCGCGGCGGCGCGTTGTAAAATCTGCGCTTCTTTGGGCGTCATATCCTGCAGCACCTTCAGTGCTTTCATGGAGGTAAAGCCGGGATTGGTCACTTCACGTTTCAGCACTTGCGCCCACAGGCGCTGCATGGAGCTATTGTGAATGTCCTGCGCCATATCAAAAAAGCGATATAGCCAATCTTGGTCTGGGTCGCCAGCGCTTTCATTACGGCAAGAGCTGTGCGCAAGCTTAATGATCTGCTCTAAGTTTTTCTGGCGCTGCTCTTTACGTTGTCGCTCGCGATGTACTGCTCGTTCTAATGCGCTGTTTTCCGGCGATTCTGTTAATAGCTGGGCATCTAAGCCGTGATGACGGGCGATAACCAAAATGCGGCTACCACTGTCTTTGACGTAATGGGAGTGGGTTCGTTTCTCTTGGCTCTGTTGAGAGTCATGCTCGATCACAACAGGCGTCATATTGTCCGCCATGCGCTTCCTGAAAGCCTCTGCTGCGTTTTTGGTCTGCTGTAAAATTTACTCTGTTCGCCGCTGAGCAGCCAGTGAAACTCTCTGACGTAGTGCACAATTTTGTGCTATCACAAATGATAATAAATTGTTAAAGTTGTTATTAATCTTTGTGGGGTGGCTATGAAGTATTGGAAAGAGCGCAAATTGGCCAAGTACCTATCGCTATTAATCTTATTTATCGGCTATTTCTCGGTACTGGCGTATCTATCGAAATATTTGGTGTAACCTCCCCGCGCAAGCGCAGGGAGGGCACAGCGTTTTCTCTCTGCGGTTACATATCGTCGTATTCGGCGATCTCAGTACCGATAATGGTGTAAGCCGTTTCCGCTAGATCATGACTGAGCGATTCGGTTTTCAATTCCCCAATCACATAAATCACATCCCACAGCTCTTGGATCGGAGCACCTTTAGGAAACTTGACGTAAATAATCTGGTTAGGTGGCGGTGGTGGCACGTGAATACACGCACCAAAGTAAGGCACCAATAAAAACTCGGTGACCTTTTTATCATCGCCTTCAAGCGGGATCACAAAGCCGGGAATTTTGACCCGACTGCCGTTCAGCTCCTTACGGACAGTGCCAATCTGTTGCTGCTTGGCAGGTTCATTACCATTATGATCCGGCATCGGCATACCTTGTTGATCAAACAAGTTACGCTCATTCTCTGGAATGAGATCGAGCCAGTCGAGTTGTAACACATCCTGCTCACTGGCAGTGGTGTCTTGATTAGCCAATAGTGGCGTTGAGAACAGCGGCGCCATGATGAGGCTCGCTATCAACATAAAACGTTTCATCGAATGCTTCCTTGTGATCCTTCTCGTTGTGAGTCAGTCACCTATTTTATACCTATAAGCGAATGGTCATGCCATCACTGAGCGATTGTCGATAAGCGCGCAGTGCGGGAATAAACCCAATCACTATACCTGCCAGTTGTACGCAGCCGAGCAACTGCCATTCATAAGCGGTTAACCCAGCCAGCGCAATTTGAATGCCGTACTGGCTTGCAATCAGTGGCGCGGCGAGCGCCAGTAGCAAATAAAGCACACTCACGCCAAGCAGGATGCCCACGAGTGTCAGTACACTTGCTTCGCTGACCAACAAAGCAAACACATGCTGTGGCCTTGCGCCCATTGCACGTAAAATCGACATCTCTCTGCGCCGCTCTTGTAAGCTGGTCAGTAAGCTACTGAGCATACCGAGCAACCCTGCTACCACCACAAAAACGGAGACAGCCATCAGTGCTTGTTCAGCGACGGACATCATACCCCACAGTTCATGCAGTGCTACGCCGGGCATGATAGCGCTGAGCGGCTCTTGCGGATAGTCATTGATCTGTCGCTGCAGGGCAAAAGTTTGGATTTTTGATTTGAGTCCAACCAGCATGGCGGTGATCTGCTTAGGCGTGAAATCACGCTGTGCCAGTTGTTCGGCGCTGGGTTGATGGCCAAGATTGGCGCCGGACTCCCAACCGACATGGATCGCCTCTATCGCTTCTAAGGAAACATGCACAGTTTTATCAACTGGGGTGCCCGTGGGAGCCAAAATGCCGACCACAGTAAAGGGCAGGTTATCGTGGCGGCTAAAGCCGACATCACTGATGCCATGGGCGATGATAATTTGGCTGCCGACTTGATAGCCAAGCGTTTGGGCGACATCGGCGCCAATCACGGTTTCAAATAACCCATTGAACTCTCGCCCTTGGGAAAAAGTCAGTGGTTGCTTACTTCCGTAACGATAATGTTCAAAATAGCTGTGATTGGTGCCAAGTACGCGAAATCCTTTATGTGAATCACCTAAAGAGATCGGAATTGCCCATTTCACGGCAGGGTGCTGGCTAAATTCTTGGTAACTTTTCCAATCAATATTGTTGGTGGCATTGCCAATCCGAAACACAGAATAGAGCAGTAAATTAACTTGCCCAGAGCGTCCGCCGACGATCAAATCGGTACCAGAAATGGTATTGGCAAAACTCTCTTTCGCTTGAGTGCGGATGCGCTCTACCCCAAGCAGTAACACCACGGCGATAGCAACGGTTAACACGGTGAGCAGAGCCGTTGCTTTGCGATTGAGTAGGCTTTTCCACGCTAAATTCAGGATAACTTTCATTGCCAACCTCCTGCACGATTGAGAGTAGGTAAGTGAACACTTCGCTCAAAAAGCTTTTCCAGCGTTGGGTCATGGCTAACAAAAACTAAAGTGGAACCGACTCGCTCCGCTTCTTCACGCAGCAGAGCAATAAAAGCTTCACGGTTATCGTAATCGAGGGCAGACGTGGGTTCGTCGGCGATGATCAGTTTGGGCTCGCCAATTAATGCTCGCGCCGCGGCGACGCGTTGCTGCTGGCCGATACTGAGTTCGGTCACGGGTTTATTCAGTAAAGCGCTTGGCAGATGCAATCTTTCCAACAGCGATTGCGCTTTGTGCGATAAGGGACCATCCACTTGCTGTTTACGCAACGCGGAAAAGTGGCATGGTAAGGTCACGTTATCTAACACCGACAGATAAGGCAGCAGATTAAATTGTTGGAAAATATAGCCTATATGGTCGGCGCGGAAGCGATCGCGCTGACTGGCACTCAAGCGGCTTAAGTCACTGCCAAGTAAAGAGACGACACCTTGTGTTGCGGTATTAATGCCAGTTAAAAGGCTAAGTAACGTGGACTTGCCGCAGCCACTGGGGCCTTTGACAAACAGGTGTTCACCCCGAGCAATCTGTAAATGGGCAATATCCAAGGTGGGTGAGCTGGCTCCCGGCCAACAGAACACCACATCATTCAACTCAATCACGGATGAAGTAGGATCAGAACGGTGAGCAGGCATCATGGCTCCTCATGTGTGCAGGGAAAATCAAAGCATCTCCAATGAGGGATAGGTGAGAGTCACCTATCCCGAGCGGTGGCATTACAGTTTGATAAGCGTTTGCTTAGCGTTCAGTTGTAGCGCACTTTGCTGCTTTTCCGTTAACACATTGGCTTGGATTTTCTCTGTGCTTGGGAAATATTGGAACCATTGGGTATTGATCTGTTTGAGCTGATCGACGGCTTCACAGTGGAACTGATATTGAGCAGTGAATGAGCCGTGTTGATGCTCATCATGGTCATGCCCTTCGTGCTCATGCCCTTTATGGTCGTGTTCTTTGTGATCATGGTCCGCGTGTTTATCAGCGGCATGATCATGACCTTTATGCTCGTGGTCTTTATGACCATGCTCGCCTTCACCGTGCTGATGCTCGTGTTCTTCCCCTTCACCATAAGCGTGGCTGTGTTGGTACTCTTCGCCACCTAAAGTGTGTTTAATCAACACTTCACGTTTTTCGCACTGTGCTTTATCACTGAGTGCAAATAGCTTCTCTGGGTGATGCAAGGTCTCTAAAGCTTTTTCGAGCGCTTGTTTTTGCGCGTCATCTTGAGGGGCGTGTTCAAAACCGACTACATCGGCTCCCGGTGCGGTGATTTCCAGCAGCAGGTCATGGCCATCTTGAGCAATGTTCAGTTCAACTTGGCCATGCACATGAGCCTCGTGCTGACGATGTTGATGGTCAGAGTGATGATCGGCCAATACGTTGCCAGAAAGTGTCGCGCCAACCATCAGCGCAATCATTGTTGGGTAATGCATGAAAAACTCCTAATAAAACAAAAAAAGAAACAATCGGTTTGATTTGTTTTATGCCGCAGGTGGTGAACGAGCGAAATAGGAGTGCAGCACTTGAGCGCGTTGGATAGGTTGTTCAACCCTCGCTTGTGGTGGATTTTGACGCCAACTGGGCAATATCCACTGACTGGTTTTGAGGCCATGTGCCGCGCTGGCAAACAACTGACAATCATGCTGTAAATGATGTTCAGGATGCAGATCAAGTTGGTGATCAATCACGGCCACGTTAAACCAAAGCGCCAGCACCACAGAGAGCATAGCCACTATGGATAAGCGAGTTGGACGTAGCTGAGGTAACGACATAGCGTGTGCGACCAAGAGTGATTGAAAACCGACAGTGATTGAGGCTTGTTATAATATAACAAGTCACAAATCAGGCAAGCGATGATTCTGATGAGTTTGTATGCAGATGTCTCTCAGTCAACGGGTGAGCAAGTTAGTCCTTACTCACCCGATGTAATTGATGGATGAATGAAGGCATCCTCTTCCTGCTTGAAGCTGCAGCAGTGTGAGCTGCAACGTCAAGTCGTTTGGGGCGATTACAGATTTTGCTGAATCAAACCCAGTACGGTTTGAATGTCCGCTTCGTTGAGCGCCCCTTCTTTCACAAACAGCACGTTACCTTGTTTGTCTTGCACTATGATCGCAGAGGATTCCGCTTGTAGCTGCCAGGCTTGGGCAACGAGACCAAACTCATCAAGCACCATAGATGACCAAGGAAACTCTTTTTTGCTGTCTTGCGCGGACGATTTCACAAAAGAGCTGGTGCCCCAAATGGCATCGTCTTGATTGATGATGGTGGTGGTTTGGTAACTCTCGGCTGGGAATTTCGCGGCGGTGATCGCGGCCATCAGTGGCGCATTCATCTCTTTTGAACTGCTACGGCCCGCAATCGCTTGAATGACGCGTACCTTGCCAAGTAGATCCGCAGATCGCCATTTTTGATAGTTGATGTTATTGTCTTGTAGGACGATTTCACCGTGCTTTTCGACACCAACCGCAGGTACCGGTGAGCCGACAGTCAGGTTGTGTGCGAAAGCGAGAGTGGGAGAGCATGCTAAGAGTAAGGCGATAAGTGTTTTATTTTTCATGGTTTTGTTTCCTCAAGTTGAGCAAACAAAGGTATAGCACACAAATGAGGGGAAAGAGAAATTCCCCTCATTGAGATGTCTTTAGAGTGTGGAGTGTGGCGGGAAACAGACTCCTGTACCGCCGAGCCCACAATAACCATTCGGATTTTTGGCCAGATATTGCTGATGGTACGTCTCCGCGAAGTAATACGCTCCTGCGGGCAGAATCTCAGTGGTAATCGAGGGACGATGTTGCGCCGTCAGCAGGGCTTGATAAGCCGCTTTTGAGGCTTCTGCGATTTCGCGCTGATCTTCACTGAAAGTGTAAATGGCTGAGCGGTATTGCGTTCCGCGATCGTTGCCTTGACGCATGCCTTGCGTGGGGTCGTGACGCTCCCAAAATGCGCGGAGCAGTTCAGTCAGTGGCAGGCGTTCTGGATCAAAAATGACGCGCACGACCTCGGTATGGCCAGTTTTTCCACTGCACACTTCTTCATAGGTTGGATTGGGCGTAAAACCGCCCGAGTAGCCAACGGAGGTAGAGATCACTCCGTCCAGTTGCCAAAACAGGCGTTCAGCGCCCCAAAAGCAGCCCATACCAATCAAGATTTGTTGTTGACCGGATTGTGGCGCGGCAGTGATCGAGCTGCCATTGACGAAATGCGTATCGTCAATCGACATCGCAGTAGTACGACCGGGTAAGGCGTTGTGTGCCGTAACCATGGTTTGTTTGTCGAGCATGATGTTTCCTTACTGAAGTGGTGGCGCTGTCTCTTTGAATATCGCAAGCAGCAACGCCCTGATTATCTTCGATACAGACCGGAGATTTAACGGTTTTCGTACAGACGCAGGGTTGCATTGACGTTATGATGCGTCTGTAGCAAAAATGTCACCGTTGTATAACGAGTCTAAATCAAGCATGAGACGAAAATCACTTCCCGCTTTAATCTTGCTATGGCTGTTTTCAGCCGTATCTTACGCCGATGTGAAGCTCGAGATCACTGGAATAAGTGGCGCAGAGAAAGATAACGTGGAGGCGTATCTCTCATCGATCGCAGCACAAGACTATTCCACCAGTCTGCGTTTTCAATCTCAACTGGAAAGAAGTATGACCGAAGCGTTGAATGCACTCGGCTACTACCACCCCAGTATCGATTTTACTGTCTCTGAAGATAACCAGCGTTTACGCGCCGCAGTGACCTTGGGCGAAGTGACCCGTTTGAGCGAGGTTGATATTGTGATCCGCGGTGAAGCCGAAGGCGATCGCGATTTTCAACGTTTGATCCGCCGCAGTGGTTTGAGAGTGGATGCGCCGCTTAATCACAGTCTGTATGACAACCTCAAATCGGGCATTCGTAACTTGGCGTTGCAAAAGGGCTATTTTAATGGTGATTTTCAGGCCAGCCGGCTGGAAGTGATTCCAGAGCTGAATCAAGCTCGGGTGATTTTGCACTTTGATAGCGGGATCCGTTACCTGTTTGGAGCGACCACGGTCGAAGGCAGTCAAATCGATGAAAATCGCGTGATGTCGCTGCGCCCTTTCAAACAAGGCGAGCCTTATTTGGTGTCGCAAGTCGGCGAGTTTAACCAAAATCTTTCCAATACAGATTGGTTCTCTTCGGTGTTTGTTGAGCCGGACTTATCGCAGTTGGATGAGGGGCGTGAGTTGCCGATCAAGGTGACCTTAGCACCGCAAGCACGCAATCAACTGGAAACCGGTTTAGGCTATTCCACGGACGTTGGAGTACGTGGTTCATTAAAATGGAAGAAACCTTGGGTGAACAGCCAAGGGCACAGTTTTGACAGCAGTTTCTCTCTTTCTATACCAGAGCAGACCATTACGGCGGGTTACAAGATCCCACTGGAAGATGCGTTAAATGAGTACTATCGCATTCAATACGGGATGAAGCATTTGGACAAGCGTGATACCGAGAGCTTGGAATCTAATCTATCACTTGAACGCCATTGGCAGTTGGATGGCGGCTGGCATCGCACGGTCTTTATTCGTTATCTCTTAGAGAATTATCGTCAGGGTTTACAAGATGATAACAGCCAATTTTTATTGCCGGGGATGACGTATACCCGTACGCGGACTCGTTCCAACAGTGGTTTACTGACTTGGGGCGATAAACAGACGATTACCTTGGAATATGGCGATCCAGCATTGCTTTCAGAAACACGGGTATTGCGTTTACAAACCGGATCTTCTTGGTTACGAACTTATGCGCGCAATCACCGCGCCTTAGTTCGCGTTGATGGTGGAGCCAACTTGGTGGATGAATTTGACCAACTCTCGCCCTCGCTGCGTTTCTTTGCCGGTGGTGATAACAATTTGCGCGGGTACGGTTACAAGTCGATTTCACCGCAAGATGCCAGTGGCGCCTTGACGGGGGCGAAATACATCGCCACCAGCTCAATCGAATATCAATACCGTTTAACCGGCAACTGGTGGGCGGCGATGTTTATGGATGTTGGTGATGCGTTTAACGATAATCCTGAATGGAAGAAAGGGGTCGGTACTGGGATCCGCTGGATTTCGCCCGTTGGCCCTATTCGGCTCGATTTCGCATGGGGGCTGGATGCCGCGCCGGGCGATGAGTTCAAAATCCACTTCACTTTAGGGCCTGAATTATGATCAAACGGGCGTTAAAGTGGACCAAATGGCTCTCTATGTCGCTGTTGGTGTTAGTGATCTTGCTGGTGTTGGCTTTGGCGGGGGCGCTGTTTACCAACCCCGGTTTGCATGCGGTTTTGTGGGGCGCGCAGCAAGCATTGCCGCAGTTGAAAGTGGAGCAAGCGCAGGGCGCACTGTTTCCGCGTTTTACTTTGCAAGGGGTCGATTATGCGGATAGTGAGCTTAATCTGAGCTTTTCTGTGCAAAAGCTAAGCTTGGCGATTAACCCCAACTGCTTATTGGAACCCAGTATCTGTATCAATGAGCTGGCGCTATCTGGAGTCAAGTTAGATCTCCCCTCATTAGCAGAGAGTGAACCGACACCTGATGAGCCGGATTCTGAGCCGCTGGGAGACATTTCCACGCCCATCCCGATTCGCTTAGGTCAGTTAGCGCTACAAGATATTGAATTAAATATTCTGGGTAACCGAGTGGCGTGGCAGCAATTGACCACGCGAGCGTCTTGGCAAGGCAATCGCCTGCGTATCGGGCAAACCGAGTGGCAGGGGATCCGTCTTGCGTTAGCGGAGAGTGAAGCCTCAACCGAACCCGAGGCGGTTCAAGCGGCCACCTCTGATAGCGCAGAACCTTTGCAACTGCCAGATGTGATGATCCCGCTGCACATTGAGTTAGCGCGTTTCGATATTCGTGATTTTCGTTTAGAACAAGAGACGCCGATCATCGTCAATCATCTAGCTTTGCAAGCGACTGCCGCGCAGCACGACGTCTCTATCTCTAGTCTTGAGCTGAGCATGCCGGAGCTGGATGCGCAATTGAACGCACAAGCGACGCTCAGTCAAGATTATCCCATTCAGTTAGAACTGCGCAGTCAAGTGAATCTTGCTGATTTTAAAGGCCAAACCTTATCACTGGCCGCGCAGGGCAGTCTTGCGGATCTCACTGTACAAGCCAATCTAGACTCGTTAGCTCAAGCACAGTTGAACAGCCACTTTAATCTGCTGGATGCCGATATACCGTTTGATCTGCAACTGAGTCAGGTGAAAGCGCAGTGGCCCATGTTGGGGGAAGGGGATTATCACGTTGAGGTTCCGGAGTTAAGCATTCAGGGCTCCTTGGCCAAGTATCAGTTCGCCTTGCAGGGCGCGCTACAGGGCAAAGATTTACCGAATGTGAGTTTAGCCCTGCAAGGGCATGGCAATCTGGATGAAGTCGCGTTGCAATCACTTAAAGTTGATACGCTTGGCGGCTTAGTGACGGGCAATGCTGTGGCAAATTGGAAAAATTCGCTCAATTGGGCCGCTCGTTTAAACCTGAAAAATATTCAGCCCGGTCTGCAATGGCCTGAAGCAGAAGGCAAGATCAGTGGTGAGCTTGATACCTCTGGCGCTTTGACTGAGCAAGGTGGCTGGCAAGTGGAGGTTTCACGCTTAGCCATTAAAGGGGTATTACGTGATTATCCGCTTAAAATGTTAGGCGAACTCAGCGCCTCCGATGTCCAAGGGCAAGGGGATATCGCGTTACAAACTAAGGGCGTTTCCTTAGTGCATGGGCCGAACTCCCTCACCGCTAAAGGCCAGTTGAGTAAGCAGTGGCGGATGTCGGTGGAGTTGGATGTTCCGGATTTGAGTAAATCCCTGCCCGATGCGAAAGGCAAAGTGATTGGCGATGTTCTGCTGCGAGGTGATCTCAAACAGCCACGGGTCAAATTGGTGCTGGATGCTGATAGCTTGCAATGGCAAGAGTTAGGCTCGATTGGGCATGTCACTTTGCAAGGAAATCTCGTGCCACTGCCTGAGCCTCAAGGCGAGCTCACCTTACAAGTGCGCGATATTCAGTACCAAGATCAACGAATTGATACTGTTGATTTAAAAGCACAAGGCTCTCAGAGAAAACATGAGGTGACACTCGATGTCACCTCTGATCTCGCTTCGACCAGCTTGGCGATGAATGGCCGATTGCGTACTGAACCCACACTGCGCTGGCAAGGTGAGCTGGAGCGCATGTGGTTAAATTCACCGCAAGGGCAATGGTTATTACAACAGGCGACCGCTCTCTCCTTTGATCAGCGAACGGAGCGCGTGACCGTCGCCGCTCACTGTTGGGTGCAAGGGGAGGCTTCGCTCTGTTTAGAAGAAGAGGCCGAGTTAGGGGCGCGGGGTGAGACGCGCTTAGCGATTAAGCAGTTTGATTTTAAGCAGCTCGCCGGTGTCCTGCCTAAGGAAACCAAACTCAGTGGCGGCTTGAATGGCCAAGTGTGGGCTAAGTGGGCTCCGAAAGCGGCGCCGCAGTTGCAAGCCAATCTTGAGTTAACCCAAGGTCAGGTAACGCAAAAGCTGAATAAAAGCGTGACGTTTGGTTGGGATAAAGCGCAATTTTCTGCCCAATTGGCGAAAAATCAGCTGCAAGCCAGTTGGTTATTAGATGCAACCGATAATGGTGATCTCTCGGGCAATATCCAAATTGCCGATGTGCGCGCTGAGCAGAAAACCATGCTCGGTTCACTTAACTTAACCACGTTTAATCTGGATTTCTTGCAACCGTTGATTGGTGAACTTAGTGAAGCGAAATCCAATATTAATGCCGATGTACAATTTCATGGCCCGATGCTGCATCCGCAATTGAACGGTGAAATTGCGATCAATGATATTCGCGTAAAAGGTGAGATCTCGCCGGTTGATGTGCAATCCGGTCAAGTGTCACTTAAATTTAATGGTTATCAGGCAGTGTTAAATGCCGATATCCAGACCACCGATGGTTTGCTGGAAGTCGATGGTGATGCCGATTGGCAACAGATAGAGGATTGGCGACTCAAAGCGCGAGTGCATGCTCCCTCAATGATGGTTGAGCTGCCACCCATGGTGCGAGTCAAAGTGATCCCTGATTTAACCTTGACCATGCAGCCTCAACTGGCACGCGTGACGGGTAATATAGCGCTGCCGTGGGGGCGAATTGTGGTCGAAGAGTTACCGCCGAGCGCGATTGGGGTATCGAAAGATCAAATTTTGCTGAATGCGGATTTTGAGCCACTGACTGACAAAGAGCGGATCCCGTTTAGTGTGGAGAGTGACGTCAATGTGCAAATTGGCGACGATTTCCAACTCAGTGCTTTTGGTCTACAAGGTAACTTAGTCGGACGTCTCAATGTGGCGCAAAAGGATAAAGGGCCGTTTATTTTGGGTGAGGTGAACATTCGCAATGGTCAATACCGCTCATTTGGACAAGATCTGCAGATCAAAGAAGGGAAGATCTTGATGAATGGCCCGGTGGATCAGCCGTATTTGGCGATCACTGCGATCCGTAATCCCAACAACACGCAAGATGGCGTGGTTGCTGGGGTGCGAGTCAGTGGACCCTCGGATGAGCCGTCACTCACCATCTTCTCTGAACCTGCAATGCCACAAGCCAATGCGCTGTCGTATTTGTTGCGTGGACAAAATATTGATGGGGAAGCCGGGGGCAACGCCATGACCACCACCTTGATTGGTCTGAGTTTAGCGCAGAGCGGTAAACTGGTCGGCGAGATAGGCCAAGCGTTTGGTGTGCAGGATCTGCAACTGGATACAGCAGGTTCTGGGGACGATTCGCAGGTCACGGTCAGTGGTTATATTCTGCCCGGCTTGCAAGTGAAATATGGTGTAGGTATTTTTAACTCAGTCGGCGAATTTACTGTGCGTTATCGCTTGATGCAGGATCTGTATTTGGAGGCCGTCTCCGGTGTCGACAGCGCCGTAGATCTGCTCTATCAGTTCGAATTTAACTAAGGAGAGAGATGTGCAGCACCTCGTTTTTGTGTATGGCACTTTGCGTCATGGAGAGAGCAACCACACGTATTTACAACACAGTCAGTTGCTTGGTCAGTTTGAAACCAAACCTGAATACGCCTTGTATGATCTAGGCGCGTATCCCGGATTGGTGGAAGGGCATCAATCGGTGCATGGTGAAGTCTATCTCGTGGATGAACACACTTTAGCGCAGCTGGATATTTTGGAAGATGTGCCCGTCGAGTATCGGCGTGACACGATTGAGACACCGTTTGGTACCGCGTGGATCTATATTTATCAAGAGACCCATCGCTTACATTCGCTGATTGATTCCGGAGATTGGTGTCAGCGTGTCTAGTTCTGACCTACAAAGAAAAAAGCCAGCTGAGCTGGCTTTTTTATGCTCAAAACGTGGGCTTATTTGTTTTGCGCACGCTCGTAAGAGCTCAGGATTTCAGCGCGAGCAGAAGCGGCATCTTCCCAGCCATCCACTTTTACCCACTTGCCTGATTCCAGCTCTTTGTAACGCTCAAAGAAGTGGGTGATCTGTGCTTTCAGCAGCGCTGGCAGATCGTTCACGTCTTGGATGTGATCGTACTCTTTAGAGATCTTGGTGTGCGGTACCGCAACCACTTTCGCATCTTCACCGGATTCGTCCGTCATCTTTAGCACGCCAACAGGACGGCAACGGATCACAGAACCTGGGATCAGAGGGTATGGAGTTGGAACCAAAACATCTACTGGGTCACCGTCCAGTGACAGAGTGTGGTTCACGTAACCGTAGTTACATGGGTAGAACATAGGCGCTGACATAAAGCGGTCTACGAATACTGCGCCAGACTCTTTGTCGACTTCGTATTTGATTGGGTCAGCATTGGCAGGGATTTCGATCACTACATAGATATCATCAGGCAGTGATTTGCCCGCTGGCACATTGTTTAAGCTCATTAACGGTTTCCTTTTCTGTTAGCCGGACTTCAAATTCGGGATTTATTATTATTCAAGTTTGCCTATGGCGCAAAATGCACCCGTCAGCGAAGGGGTGAGTTTACTCTCAAAATAAAGGATCCCCAAGTGACAAAGAGAAAAAGCGCCGCACAGGGCGGCGCGAAGTGGCTTAGTCTGGGTAAGTCTCTAAAAACGTTTCGACTTTATGCACCATGTTTTTTGAGCCGACAAAAAACGGTACGCGTTGATGCAGTTCGGTGGGTTTGATGTCCATGATGCGACGCGCCCCATCCGAAGCAAGGCCGCCCGCTTGTTCAATCAAAAATGCCATCGGGTTGCACTCATAGAGCAGACGCAATTTACCATTCGGATGGCTTTGCGTGCTTGGGTACAAGTAAATACCACCTTTCAGTAAGTTACGATGGAAATCCGCCACCAGCGAACCAATGTAGCGTGAAGTGTAGGGGCGTCCTTCTTCTGGCACATTTTCTTGGCAGAATTTGATGTACTTTTTCACGCCCGTTGGGAAGCGGATGTAGTTACCTTCGTTGATCGAGTAAATCTTACCGTTTTCCGGAATACGCATATTCTCATGCGAGAGATAGAAGGTGCCAAGCGAAGGATCGTAAGTAAAACCGTTCACACCATTGCCCGTGGTATACACCAGCATGGTGGATGAGCCGTAAATCACATAACCGGCAGCGACTTGTTTATTACCCGGTTGCAGAAAGTCCTCCTGCGTCGGCGGTGTGCCAACTGGCGAAACGCGGCGGTAAATCGAGAAAATTGTCCCAACCGATACGTTCACATCGATATTGGAAGAGCCATCGAGCGGATCCATCAACACCACGTATTTGGCATTTTTGTTGAGCTCTTTACTGAATGCGACCGCTTCATCTTCTTCTTCACTCGCCACACCACACACCTGATCGCGTGCTTCCAGTGCGGCTTTGAATTTTTCGTTGGCATACAGGTCGAGCTTTTGTTGCTCTTCCCCTTGAATGTTGTCATTGCCTGACGCGCCAATGATATCTGCCAGTCCCGCTTTATTGATTTCGCGGTTGACGATTTTGGCGGCCAAACGAATTGAGGCTAAAAGAGAGGAAAGTTCACCGCTGGCGTGGGGGAAATCATGTTGTTTTTCAACAATAAATTCACCGAGGGTGCGCATTTTCTGCATGTTGGTTCCTTAACACTATTGGGTCGGGGGTACGCCCATTTGTTGACCTAAGGTTAGTGAAGTGCAACAAACGGGTTGAGCAAGATGATGGGATCCTCTGATGGAATCGATTGCGCTATGCACCTTGTCTGTAGTGAATTGTAAAACTTAGATCTTTTTACGGGTATTGAACTAACCGACGGAGATCTCACTTTGATTGTCGACCATTTCGAATTTACACCACGCTGAACTGCTGCACTCGCTTTTGCGTAGCGGATCGGGATAATGGAGCCATTCCAATCGCACAGTAAAAAGGCTGGGTTTTTATGCACATTCATATCTTGGGAATTTGTGGCACGTTCATGGGCGGCGTTGCGATGTTAGCGCGTCAATTGGGTCATAAAGTCACCGGCAGCGATGCCAATGTTTACCCGCCAATGAGTACCATGTTAGAGGCGCAAGGCATCGAGATCATTGAAGGTTTTGACCCTGCTCAACTTGAGCCCAAGCCTGATCTGGTGGTGATTGGCAACGCGATGAGTCGTGGTAACCCTTGCGTGGAATACGTGCTTAACCACAACCTGCGTTACACCTCAGGCCCACAGTGGCTACAAGATTTTCTGCTGCATGATCGCTGGGTGATCGCGGTATCGGGAACGCATGGCAAAACCACCACTTCAAGCATGATTGCTTGGGTACTGGAGCATTGCGGCTATCAACCGGGTTTCTTAGTCGGTGGTGTGTTGGGGAATTTCGGTATTTCTGCACGTTTAGGCGAAAGCATGTTTTTTGTGGTTGAAGCTGACGAATACGACAGTGCTTTTTTCGATAAGCGTTCTAAGTTCGTGCATTACCATCCGCGCACTTTAGTGATGAACAACCTAGAGTTCGATCATGCAGACATTTTCGATAACTTAGAGGCGATTAAGCGCCAATTTCATCATTTGGTACGTACTGTGCCGGGCAACGGTCGCATTCTTGCTCCTAAGCAAGATGAAGCTTTAGCTGATGTTTTACAGCGCGGCTGTTGGAGCGAAACCGAGTTCAGTGGTGAGCAAGGTGAGTGGCAAGCAGAAAAAATTACCGTCGATGGTTCTCAATTCCATGTTTTGCTGAAAGGCGAACGTGTAGGTCAAGTGAATTGGAGCTTGGTGGGCGATCACAACGTCAGTAATGCACTGATGGCGATTGCTGCAGCGCGTCACGTCGGGGTTGCTCCAGAGCTGGCTTGTGAAGCGCTGGGGCTGTTTGTCAACACCAAGCGCCGCTTAGAGCTGAAAGGTGAAATCAATGGGATAACGGTGTACGACGATTTTGCCCATCACCCGACGGCAATTGAACTTACGCTCGGCGGTTTACGTAACAAGGTGGGTGATAAGAAAATCATCGCCGTACTTGAGCCGCGCTCTGCCACCATGAAGCTGGGCGTGCACAAAGAAACCTTGGCCGCTTCGCTGCACAGCGCCGATTCGGTTTATCTTTACCAGCCGTCTAACATTCCTTGGTCGGTGGAAGAGGTCGCGAAACAGTGTCAACAGCCTGCGCAAGTGAGCGCCAATATGGATGAATTTGTGGCTATGATTGCCAAAGAAGCCCAAGCCGGTGACCAGATTTTGGTGATGAGCAACGGTGGTTTTGAAGGCATTCATGGCAAGTTGCTCGCGGCACTGCAACAGAAATAATTTAAGGTGAGCATGAACAACAATCGAACCATTACACTGGCTTGGACTGGCGCTTCCGGAGCGCCATACGGGCTGCGCTTATTGCAATGCTTGTTAGCGGCGGACTATCAGGTGTACCTACTGATCTCTTCGGCGGCGCGAGTGGTGCTGGCGACTGAGCACGGCTTGAAGCTGCCCGCCAACCCTGAAGCGGCGCAAGCGGCTTTGGTGGAGCATCTGGGCTGCGCCAGTGATAAGTTGGTGGTGTGTGGAAAAGAAGATTGGTTTTCGCCAGTGGCTTCCGGTTCGGCAGCCCCCAAGCAGATGGTGGTGTGTCCATGCTCGGCAGGCAGTGTGGCCGCGATTGCCCATGGCATGTCTGATAATCTGATTGAACGCGCCGCTGATGTGGTGCTGAAAGAGCGTGGACAACTGCTGTTGGTGGTGCGTGAAACGCCTTTCTCCACTTTGCACTTAGAAAATATGCTTAAGCTCTCGCACATGGGCGTGACCATCATGCCTGCTGCGCCGGGTTTCTATCATCAGCCACAATCGATTGACGATCTGGTCGATTTTATGGTGGCGCGCATTCTCGATCATCTTGGCATCGAACAAGCGCTCGTACCGCGTTGGGGCTATGATCAACGCGTGCGCGGCGAGTAATGACATGGACAGTCGCGATTTTCCGCTACTGGTTAATTACAAGATTTCCCATTACAATCCAACCCACTCACGGGGGGCCACCCATTCATCCGAATGGCGCTGAGATCAAGCACTGCTTGGGACCCGCAATGACTGCGATGTTCGCGGTTGAACCTGAACCAGATAATGCTGGCGTAGGAATTGAGCTAGGTTTGCAGAATGGAATAATGGACGATTCTCTGCCTCTCTCAAGCCTGTGCCGCTCATTAAGGAGAGCGAGCCTTGAAATTTCAACTGACTGCGGTTGCGTTAGCAACCCTATGTGTTGCCTCTGCAGCGTCTGCTGCACCAACCCTCACCGTTTACACTTACGACTCTTTTGCCGCCGATTGGGGGCCCGCTCCAGCGATTGAAAAAGCGTTTGAAGCACAATGTGGCTGCGATCTGCAATTTGTCGCGTTAGAAGATGGCGTGTCGATTCTTAACCGTCTGCGTTTAGAAGGCAGCAACAGCAAAGCCGATGTGGTGCTGGGGCTCGATAACAACCTTATCGAAGAAGCCAAACAAACCGGATTATTGGCGACCCACAGTGTGGATACCAGCAAGGTGACTCTGCCCAATGGCTGGAGTGACAACACATTTGTGCCTTACGACTATGGCTATTTCGCTTTCGTCTATAACAAAGAGAAGCTGGCTAACCCGCCAACCAGCTTGAAAGAGCTGGTGGAAAAACGTGATGATCTGAAAGTGATCTACCAAGACCCGCGCACTTCAACGCCAGGGCAAGGTTTATTGCTGTGGATGAAATCTGTCTATGGCGATCAAGCGCCACAAGCGTGGAAGCAGCTGGCGAGCAAAACGGTTACTGTGACCAAAGGTTGGTCAGAAGCTTACTCTATGTTTCTCGGTGGAGAGGCGGATCTCGTGCTCTCGTACACCACTTCGCCGGCCTATCACTTGATTGCAGAAAATGACGCACGTTTTGCCACGGCGAATTTTAGCGAAGGGCATTACCTCCAAGTGGAAGTGGCCGCCAAAGTCAAAAGCACTAAAAATGGCGAGCTGGCGGACAAGTTCCTGCAATTTATCCTGAGTAATGAGTTCCAAAGCGTGATCCCAACGGGTAACTGGATGTATCCAGTGACGGCGGTTGAACTGCCCAAAGGGTTTGATACTTTGGCGGTACCCACACAATCTCTTTCCTTCAGCGCACAGGAAGTCGCGCAAATGCGTAAGCCATGGATTCGTGAGTGGCAGCAAGCGCTGAGCTTCTAAGGTTAAGCGTTGAATCGAACTCCTCAATTAGGCTTTTGGGTCGCGGCGGGTGTCGCGACCTTTGTCCTCGCTGCATTAGCGGCGCTGCTCTGGCAAGCGCCACCGCTCAATCTGAATCTGATCTGGCAAGATGCCTATTATCGGCATGTTACCCAGTTCAGCTTTTATCAAGCCTTCTGGTCAACCGTGCTCAGTGTGGGGCTTGCGATTCCAATTGCTCATGCCCTCAGTCAGCGCCGTTTCCCCGGTCGTGATTTACTACTGAAACTGTTCGCGATGACGCTGGTTTTGCCCGTGCTGGTGGCGATTTTTGGCTTAATCGCGATTTACGGTAATAGTGGTTTTTTGGCCAAAACGCTGCACAGTGTCGGGCTCCCGCTGCCGTTTTCGATTTATGGTTTAAACGGTATTTTACTCGCCCATGTACTGTTTAATTTGCCTTATTCCAGCCGTTTGCTGCTGCAAAGTTTAGAAGCGATCCCCAGTGAGCAGCACAAGCTGTGCGCCCATCTCGGCATGAGCCGTTGGCAAAAGTTTAAGTGGGTCGAGTGGCCACGCTTGCGTCAGCAACTGCCGCACGTTGCAGGCTTGGTGTTTATGCTCTGCTTTACTAGCTTTGCAACCGTGATGGCGCTCGGCGGCGGGCCTAAAGCAACCACCATTGAGCTCGCGATCTACCAAGCGATCAAATTCGATTTCGATCTGCAAATTGGCGCGTTATTGGCGATTTGGCAGATGTTGCTGTGTACTTTACTGACTTTTACCCTGCAGCGTTTTTCCCATTCCCGACCCATGAACAGTGCTGCGAGCAAGGTGACTGAGCGTTGGATACGTGATTCATGGCGCGCCAAAGTTTGGGATACGAGCTGGATTGTCGCCGTATGTGCCTTGGTATTGCCACCATTATTGATGGTGGTGCTGGCAGGGCTCAATTCAAAGCTTGGCAAGGTACTGACGAGCGGCGATTTTTGGTCGGCAGTCAGTCACTCTTTGCAAGTGGCGAGCTTAGCTAGCAGCTTGGCTCTGGCCAGTGGAATCGCGATGTTACTCACCAGCCGAGCCTTGCGGTTGAAAGCGGCCCATCGCCGCGCCAATGGCGTGGAGTGGATCGCGACGTTAATTCTGGTGACGCCGGGATTAGTGGTGAGTACCGGACTCTTTTTACTGCTGCGTAATATCACCGATGTGTTTAGTCTAGCTTACTGGATTGTGGTCGCAGTCAACGCGCTAATGGCGCTGCCTTACGTCGTAAAAACTTTGAGCCAACCTATGTGGCACTTGGCTCAGCAATATGAATTGCTGTGCGCCAGTTTAGGCATGTCTGGTTGGCGTCGATTTCGTTTAGTGGAGTGGCGCGCGCTGCGTAAGCCTCTCTCCCATGCGTTTGCGATCGGTTTTCTGCTCTCGATGGGGGATTTAAGCGCAATTGCCCTGTTTGGTAGCCAAGATTTTCGCACTCTGCCGCTCTATCTTTATCAACTGCTCGGCAGCTATCAGATGGATACCGCGGCGGTCGTCGCGTTGGCCATGCTGATCATGAGTGTGGGTTGGTTTTATGTGATTGAGCGGCTGTTTGCCCAGCGTCCGCTTACCAAACGCTAATAAGGAAAAGCATGTTAGCTCTAGATAAAGTGCGTTACGAATATGAGCACGAATGGTTTGAGTTTGATCTGAATGTGGCTGATGGCGACATTGTGGCGCTGATGGGACCCAGTGGCGCGGGTAAATCTACCTTGCTCAGTCTGGTGGCGGGATTTATTGAACCGGTGAGCGGCAGCATCAAGGTCAATGATCAGTCGGTGCTTGGTTTGGCTCCTTATCAACGCCCCTTTTCGATGCTCTTTCAGGAGCACAACCTGTTTGCCCATCTTACCGTGCGTGAAAACATCGGCTTAGGTTTACATCCTAGCCTCAAATTGAGTGCTGATCAGAAACAGCAAGTCGTGCAAGCGGCAGAGCAGGTTGGGATCTGCGATTATCTCGACAGGTTGCCTGAGCAACTTTCAGGCGGGCAACGTCAGCGAGTGGCACTCGCGCGCTGTTTTGTGCAGCCAAATCCGATTTGGTTGCTTGATGAGCCTTTTTCGGCACTCGATCCTTTATTGCGAGAAGAGATGCTTGCGCTAGTGAAACAGTTAGCCAGTGAGCGCAATCGTACAGTGGTGATGGTAACGCACCATTTAACCGATGCGCGTGCGATAGCCAGCCAAATCGCATTTTTGAGCCAAGGTAAAGTGAAGGTGGTGAGTGATTGTCAGGCGGTGACGGCGCAGCATCCTCATCCTGAACTGGCTCAGTTTGTGGCAGCGGCGCTTAATGAGTCGAACTCACTATGAAGTAAAAGAAAAAGGTTAGCTTGCGCTAACCTTTTTTGAGGATCTCTCTGAGTGGATCAGGATGGCGTGATGCCTCGCGTTTTATTCCGCTGAATCCAGATCGTCTTCACTCTCTTCTTCGATCTCTTGTTTTGCCAACATCGCTTCTTTGAGCAGTTGGAAGATCTCGCGAGACGATTTCGGCGGCTTGTTGCCCGCTTTTTCTTTGCTGGCTTGACGCGCTAACAGACGCAGACGTTGACGATCCGCTTCTGGGTATTGCTCCATCGCCACTTCAATCGCGCTATCGCCTTCGGCAACGATGCGATCACGCAGTTGCTCCAGTTTGTGCAGTAATGCAGTGGTTTGCGAGTGCTTGTTACGCAGTTTATCCAGTGCCGCTTGCAGTGGCTCTGGGTCAATATGGCGCATCAGTTTGCCAATGTATTGCAGTTGGCGGCGACGAGCTTCGTTTTTAAAACGCTGCGCATCTTTGATCGCTTCAGCCAGATCTTCTGGCAGTGGGAATTTGGCTAACGCGGAAGGTTTTAATTCAACCAGCTCTTCGCCGAGCTTTTGCAAGGCTAGCATGTCATTTTTCATTTCGGTTCTACTGACCCAAATGATCTCTTCTTCCTCTTCCCAAGGGGCTTTTTGGTTTTTACGTGCCATCTTCTTCATCATGATGAGTTACTTATGTCGGCTATTTTAGCAAGAATCGTGGGGAGAAAGCGAAATTCTTGTTATCCTAATAACATCAATAACCAATGGTTGAATGAAATATGGATGTAAAAGAGCGAGTTGCGCTGCAGCGTCAAGAGCTGGAAGCTGCGGTTGCTAAGGCATTAGAGCTTGCTGCGGCGAGTTCGGATGCGGCTGAAGTGGCGATCACCAAGAGCACGGGGTTAAGTGTTTCGACCCGCATGTGTGAGGTTGAAAATGTTGAATTCAACAGTGATGGTGCACTTGGAATTACCGTTTACCGCGGTCAACGTAAAGGCAGCGCTTCAACATCGGACTTGAGTGAAAAAGCGATTCGACAAACCGTATTAGCCGCGCTGGATATTGCCCAGTACACCTCGGCCGATCCTTATGCTGGCCCTGCGCCGAAAGAATTGATGGTGCAGGATATTCCTGATCTTGACCTCTTCCATCCTGATGAGCCGAATCCCGATGTGGCGGCGCAAATTGCCATTGCGGCAGAACGTGCGGCGTTAGGTTACAGCAAGAAAATTAAGCAAAGCGATGGCGGTAGTTACGATAGCCATTTCGGCATTCGTGTTTACGGCAATAGCCATGGTTTATTGGCTAGCTATGCCTCTAGTCGCCACAGCATTAGCTGTAGTGTGATTGGTGAAGGCCGCAACGGTGAAATGGAGCGTGATTACAGCTACACCGTGGCGCGTCATCGTGACGATTTATGGACGCCAGAAAGCGTGGGTTTGCAAGCGGCGGAAAATACGGTGAGCCGTCTGGATCCGCAAAAGCTGAAAACGGGTCAGTTTCCAGTGATGTTTGCGGCAGATGTGGCGACAGGCTTAATCGGTCATCTGGTGATGGCGATCAGCGGTGGCAACTTATATCGCAAATCGAGTTTCTTACTCGATCATCTTGACAAAACCATTCTGCCGACGTGGTTCAATATCAGTGAGCGCCCGCATGTGATGCGTGGTCTGGCCTCCAGCCCATTTGATAGTGAAGGGGTTCGTACTCAAGATTTGGAAATCATCACTGATGGTGTGTTGGCAACTTACTTACTGACCAGCTACGCCGCGCGCAAAATGAACATGACCCCAACCGGTCATGCGGGTGGCATTCATAACTGGTATGTGAAATCGACCGGTCAAAACTACCAACAGATGCTCAAAGAGCTGGGCACCGGCTTGCTGGTGACGGAAGTGATGGGACAAGGCGTGAATGTGGTGACGGGGGATTACTCACGTGGCGCTGCTGGTTTCTGGGTAGAAAATGGTGAAATTAAATACCCTGTTTCTGAAATCACCATTGCGGGTAACCTCAAGCAGATGTTGCAGCAGATTGTCGCAGTGGGCAGTGATATCGAAACGCGCTCCCAGATCCAAACGGGTTCTATTTTGATTGAATCAATGAAGGTCGCGGGTGAGTAAGCTCTGAGCCATTGAATGAAAAAGCCGACAGAAAGTCGGCTTTTTTGTCGAATCAATTTGGGAAATCGGACATTAACTGGCCAGCAGCAAAGTGGCTAGACCGAGAAAAACGGATAAACCAATCACATCCGTGACAGTGGTGAGCGCCATCCCGCCAGCGAGAGCGGGATCGATGTTCATCTTTTTCAGCAAAATAGGAATGCTGACTCCAGCAATGCCAGCCACGATGAGGTTGGTCATCATCGCTGCGGAAATGATCCCGCCAAGCATCCATTCACCTTTCCACACCACGACGATGGCTCCGATGATCAATGCCCAGGTAATGCCATTCAGTAGGCCGATTGCCGCTTCTTTCATCAGAAGTTCGCGTTTGTTACTGTCACCGATGTGACCGAGTGCCAGCCCCCGAATCACCAGAGCCACGGTTTGGTTACCGGCCACGCCGCCCATGGATGGCACTATGGTCATCAGCACAGCAACCGCCGCCATTTGTTCGAGAGTCGCTTCAAACATGTTCGAAACCGAAGCCGCAGCAAGAGCGGCTAGCACGTTGGCCCCAAGCCAAATACTGCGTTTGCGCGCCGATTTGACGACAGGGGCGAAGGTGTCTTCATCATCATCCATACCCGCCATACTCATCATCGAGTGTTCGGCGTCTTCACGGATAATATCGACCACGTCATCGATGGTAATACGGCCAACCAGATGTTGGTTTTCATCCACCACAGGGGCAGAGACCCAGTTACGTCGCTCGAACAGATTGGCGATGTCGGAGTCTTTCATATCGACTTTGATCGCTTCGTCCGCATCGTCCATCACTTCACTGACCGGCACATCCGGTTGGGTGGTGAGCAGAGTGACAAGAGAAAGATGGCCAATCAGTTTGCTTTCATCATCAATCACATACAGCGCATCGGTGGCTTCGGGTAGTTCGCCTTTCATACGCAAATAACGCAGCACGACATCGACGTCCACATCGGCACGGATGGTGATCACGTCGGTGTTCATCAGACCGCCGGCGGTATCTTCCGGATAGGACAGAGCGGTTTCGACCCGCATTCGATCCGCAGCATCCATTTGGGACAGAACTTCGCGTGACACATCATCCGGCAAGCTACGCAATACGTAGGCGACATCATCGATGTCCATACCTTCGGTCGCTTCGGCGAGCTTCTCCGGTGCCATTTTCGACACCAGCGCGTCCTTAACGTCTTCATTCAGCTCGTCAAGGATCTCACCGTAATCTTCCGGGTCAGTCAGTTGCCACAACACCTCACGCGCTTTACGTGGTGAGGCTTCCAGCAGATGAGCAATATCTTCTGGCTCCATGTCCTGCAGTTGGCGGCGGACATGAACAAAGCGGCCATTATCTAAGGCTTCAGTGATTTCTTGGAGGGTGAGGTGAGCTTGGTCAAATTCGATCTGCTCGGCCATGGCTTCCCCCTAGGTTGGAATTGGAATAATGGTCAGCATGGTAACTTAATTTACCCGCTTATTTAATAAGATCTTAGTAAGGAATAAGGATTTCTTTACTCTTCTTTGCCTTGATAGGACAGGCCGGTGGGGCGGCGCGATAGGTGGCTAGTGAGGAGCCTTACTCATCTTCATCAAATTTTTGTTCGATAAGCTGACAAACCGCTTGTAGAGCTTGTTCGGCTTGCGAGCCTTCGGCGGAGATCACCACGTTTTGCCCTTGTGCCGATTCCAGCATCAGTAACCCCATCACACTGTCGGCGGTTGCTTCACGGCCATCTTGGCTCTGTACAGTCAATACTGCATCAAAGGATTGAGCCAGTTGCACCAGTTTAACCGCTGCGCGCGCATGCAGGCCAAGGCGGTTTTGGATCAGCACGGTTTGGCTTAGTTGCGGCATAGGTGCTCCTAGGATTGCTGTTTTTCCAATGAAGTATGGCGGATCTGTACTTGATGACCAAGTTGCGCGAAATATTCACCCAACTGCTGCGTCAGGTAGACCGAACGGTGCTTGCCTCCGGTACAACCAATAGCGATGGTCAGGTAGCTACGATTATTTTTCTCAAGCATGGGCAGCCAGTATTCGAAGAATTTTTGGATCTGTTGTTTCAGCTCCATCACTTCGCTATGACCTTCCAAGAAAGATTTGATCGGAGCATCCAGTCCTGTCAGCGGGCGTAGGTCAGGCTCCCAATGGGGATTGGGGAGAAAGCGCACATCAAACACGTAGTCGGCATCGGTTGGTAAACCGTACTTAAAGCCAAACGACTGAAACACCATCACAAGGTCTTTGCGCTCACGGCCTTCAATCCGCATTCGCACCGTTTCGCTCAGCTCATGCAGCGACTGGTTACTGCTGTCGAGCAACAAGTCTGCCTGCTCTTTGAGTGGGCCAAGCAGCTGTTTTTCTAACTCAATGGCTTGGGCAAGTGAAGGCTTGCTTTGACTGAGAGAGAGGGGATGAATGCGCCGCGTTTCACTGTAGCGTTTGAGCAAGGTCTCTTTACTGGCGTCGAGAAACAGCATGCTGACATCGTTGTTCTGCTTGAGCTGGTCGAGTACATCTTGTACCAAGCTTGGCTCTTTGGGCAGATTGCGGATATCAATGCTAACCGCCACGTTTTGTTGACTGCCTTGAACCGACTGGATAAAGGCTGTCAGCAGGCTGACGGGCAGGTTATCGACACAGTAGTAACCAAGGTCTTCGAGTACTCGAAGAGCGACGCTCTTACCGGCTCCCGATTGTCCGCTGACCACGATCAAACGCATACTGTTTGCCTGCTATTGGTTAACCATGATGTTGTACAGCTCTTGATCGCTGGCTGCGTTACGAAGCTGTTTGAGGATCTGTTTATCGTTGAGGCGTTCTGCCATGCAAGCGAGGGTTTTTAAATGCTCTTTGCACTGATCTTCTGGAACCAGCAGGGCAAACAAGAGATCCACCGGACGATTATCAATCGAATCAAATTCAATCGGCTCTTCACACTGCAATAGCACGGCGACGGCGTTTTCGCTGTCGGACATGCGTGCGTGTGGGATGGCTATCCCGTTACCAATACCGGTACTGCCCATTTTTTCGCGGCTTAACATGCACTCGAACAATTCGGTGGCATTCTGGCCAGTATGAAGGGCAGCGATTTCGCTGATGATTTCTAGTGCTCGTTTCTTACTAGAACATTGGACTGCACTTTTGGTGCAGTCCAATGAAAGTACTTCGCTCAATTGCATGATTAATGACTACTTAGCTTTTCTTTATGCTTATTCAATTGTCGAACCAATTTATCCACCAAACTATCGATGGCGGCATACATGTTTTCATCGTCCGCGTGGGCGTGAATTTCTGCTTGGTTTACGTGGAGCGTAGCTTCGGCGATCTGGCGCAGTTTTTCAACACGTAAAATGACTTGAACGTGATTAATGTGGTCGAAAAAACGCTCAAGTTTGTCAAATTTGGAGTGAACATAGTCTTGCATTGAATCGGTAAGATCAATGTGGTGGCCTTGAATGTTGATTTGCATAGACTTTCCTTCTCTAGTTTAGGCCTATAGCAGGCGTTTGCGCTGACTTGATGGGGCGATGCCAAGTGATTCACGATATTTGGCGATGGTTCGCCGCGCGACTTGGATGCCTTGGTCAGCGAGTAGGGTTGCGATCTTGCTGTCACTGAGTGGTTTGGCAGGATTCTCTGCCGCCACCAGTTTTTTGATCAGCGCCCTGATCGCAGTGGACGAGCACTCTCCGCCATTGTCAGTACTGACGTGGCTGGAGAAAAAGTACTTCAACTCAAAAATGCCGCGCGGGGTATGCATGTATTTCTGCGTGGTGACACGCGAAATTGTCGATTCATGCATTTCCACCGCCATCGCCACATCGTTGAGCACCATCGGCTTCATCGCCTCTTCTCCATACTCGAAGAAATCGTGTTGGTGTTCAACTATGCACTTGGCAACTTTGAGCAGTGTCTCGTTTCTACTTTCTAAACTTTTGATCAGCCATTTTGCCTCTTGCAAATTGGTACGGATGTAGTTGCTCTCCGCATTATTACCGCGCATCAGGTCGGCATACTGCTGATTGATCTTCAGTTTAGGCACACTATCTGGGTTGATGGTGACCAGCCATCGACCTTGTTCTTTATAGACTGACACGTCAGGTATAACGTATTCAGCGTGATCTTGGGCAATTCGACTGCCGGGGCGAGGATCGAGCTGTTGGATGAGTTGCAGGATCTCGCGCAAGTCCTCTTCTTTGAGCTTAGTCTCTTTCAGAATGGTTTTGTAATCGCGATTCCCTAAATCATCGATGTACTGTGAGAGCAGTATACGCGCTTCTTCCAGCCAAGGAGTATCACAGGGATAGGTGGTGAGTTGCAGCAACAAGCAGTCTTGCAGATTAAGCGATGCCACACCAAAGGGGTCAAACTGCTGAATGCGTTTACGTACCGCTTCAATCTCATCCAACTCAATGTCATCACTGCGCAGGCTCTCTTGGATCTCCTCTAGTGAGACGGTTAAATAACCGTAATCGTCGATAGCATCGATAAGTGCAACGGCTATAGTGCGATCCACATCGCTAAAGGGAGTTAAGTCGAGTTGCCAGTGAAGGTAATCTTGCAGGGTTTGGGTAGTTTCGCCTTGGTAGATAGGGGCATCATCATCGAGTGCCAGTCCTGTACTACCAGTATTGGCGCTGTAGACTTCATCCCAAGTGGTATCCATCTCTAATTCAGCGCTGATTTCCGATTTTTCAATCAGATCCGAGCTATCCTGCGGTTCAGGTTCGTAGAGTTCTTCTGGCTCGCGCGGGCTTTCTTCCGTCATACGTACGCTATCAAGCGATGGCGCTTCGTCTTGGTTCTCTTCCACCTCTAACAAGGGGTTAGATTCCAATGCTTCCTGAATTTCTTGCTGCAGATCCAGCGTCGAAAGCTGCAACAGACGAATCGCCTGCTGGAGCTGCGGAGTCATGGCTAACTGTTGACCTAGCTTGAGCTGTAATGACGGTTTCATGCAGTAATGGATGCCTTGTTATTGTTAGTATTCATTGAACTCTACTCTGTTTTAATCATAGACGGAATTGTTCGCCGAGATAAACCTGCTTCACCTGTTCATTATTGAGAACATCTTGTGGCGTTCCTTCCGCAATCAGTCGGCCTTGGCTGACAATATACGCTTTTTCACACACATCCAGCGTTTCACGTACGTTGTGGTCGGTGATGAGGACCCCTAGACCGCGATCGCGCAGATGTTCGATGATTTTTTTGATATCGATGACCGAGATGGGGTCAACGCCAGCAAAAGGCTCATCTAGCAAGATAAATTGTGGGTTAGCCGCCAGAGCGCGGGCGATTTCCACCCGGCGTCGTTCACCGCCAGAGAGCGCCATCCCAGCACTTTTGCGAATGTGCTGAATGTGGAACTCTTCGAGCAAATCTTCCAGCTTGTCCTGACGCTCTTCATGGGTCAACTCTTCGCGAGTCTGCAGGACGGCCATGATGTTGTCTTCGACCGAGAGTTTGCGAAAGATAGACGCTTCTTGCGGCAGATAACCAATGCCCATCCGTGAGCGGCTGTGCATTGGTAGAATGCTGATGTCGTTGTCATCAATGGTAATGGTGCCTTCATCACGCGCGACAAGGCCGACAATCATGTAAAACGAGGTGGTTTTACCCGCACCATTAGGGCCAAGCAGGCCCACAATCTGTCCTGACTCAACTTGAAGACTGACGTCAGAAACCACTTTGCGTTTTTTGTAGCTCTTAGCTAAATGCTGTGCTTTTAAGATGGCCATAGTTACTCTTGGATTGCTTGTGGTTGAAGAACGGTAGAGACGCGCCCTTTGCCATCACTATCGGCAATCAGTTTCTGCAAGCTGATTTTGTAGCGGATTTTGCTGCCGCGAATTTCGCTGTCATCTTGTGACAACATGGCTTTATTGATCATCACTAACTCATCGTCGCGAACTTTGTAGTACAGCTCTTTGGCTTCACCATACAGGGTTTTGCCTTCATCAGTCAGTTGCGAGAAGGTTGCGACGTTGCCATAGCCTTCAATTTCTTCAATTTTGCCGTTTTCAGCATTACGGATCACGATCAACTTGTCGGCATTGATGTTGATGCTGCCTTGCTTGAGTTTGACATCGCCTAAGAAGGTGACACGATTGCTCTTCATATCCAGTTGTTGACTGTCTGAGTCGATATAAACTGGTTGTTCTCTGTCGGTAGAGAGTGCATAAGCCTGAGTCGAGGCGAGCAAACAAGCAATAAGACTAAGGTGTGAGCGTTTCATATCTACCTTGTACTTGGTTATAAAGTTCAGCCGAATGATCGGCAAAGTTGCCTTTCATCGCTTGACCGTGTGTTTCAAATTGTGGGCCGCGCAGTTCGACGGGCTTATCGGCCCAGAAGTCACGACTTTTGAGTTGGATACTCATCTCGCTGGTGGTGAGAGTATCAAAGCCGGAGTCTGGAAGTAGATTTTTAGCCAAAACGTCGTCATATAAGGTCAGCACCTGATCTTTGCTCAGAATGCCTCTGCGTGCGGTGATTTCCCACTCTTGTAATGTACCTTCCCGATACACTTTGAGTATCGGAGCTTTAAACAGGGTGTTACCGCTTTTCGCATAGTGATCCAAATGAATCGAAGTGATCACGTAGTTGCGGATACCTTGTTCGTCATACGAAATATTTTCTAAGTTCTCGCCACTGAACATAGGCAACTCCAAATTCGGAGCCACCTGAATCTTACTGTCTTGTTCTTGTCCCAATAAGTAATAGAGTGACCAAGAAGCAATAAACAACAGCAGAACGTAAACAATGCGCGACAAACTCATAGGCTCAGGCCTTTATGAACATCCAGTTCGTTACGCGCTTGCAAAATCAAATCGCACACTTCGCGCACGGCGCCGTGACCGCCTTTGATATGCGTAACGTAATTGGCACGTTGCGCCAGCAGTGGATGACCGTCGGCTACACACACGCGCAGTGCCACCTTTTCCATAACAGGCCAATCGATGAGGTCATCACCAATGTAGCCGGTCTGCTCAGGAGCGATCGCCAGTTTCTGACAAATATCATAATAAGCTTGCACTTTATCATCCTGACCTTGATAGATCAGTGAAATGCCTAGCGCTTTCATGCGATTTTCAACAATTTGTGAGCGGCGGCCAGTAATGATCGCGATTTCAATCCCCGCATTCATTAACGCTTTCACACCATAACCATCACGAGTGTGGAAGGTTTTTAACTCTTCGCCTTGGTTACCCATATAAATTAAGCCGTCAGAAAACACACCGTCGACATCGCAAATCAGCAGTTTGATCTGTTTGGCAATCTCCAGCAGTGAAGGTTCCACTTCTCCATACAAGGTTGAGACGGTTGAACTCATTACATCACTCCGGCTTTGAGTAGATCGTGCATGTTCAGTGCACCGACCAATTTATTATTTTCAACGAGCATCAGGCCATTAATGCGTTTGGCCTGCATTAAATTCAATCCTTCCACGGCCAGCAAATTGGGCTGAGCAACGGTTGGTTGGCGCGTCATTACATCGGCAATTACAGTGCTGTGAATATCGATGCGTTTATCAAGAATGCGCCGTAAATCACCGTCAGTAAAAATACCGAGTAGTGTGTCTTGTTCATCGACAATGGCTGTCATACCAAGCCCTTTTTGACTGATTTCGAGCAAAGCATCTCGGATCAAGGCTTGTGGTGCCACTTTAGGCAGTGCATCACCACTGTGCATGATGTCATTGAGTTTGAGCAAGAGTTTACGCCCAAGTGCGCCACCTGGGTGAGACAAAGCAAAATCTTCTGCGGTGAAACCGCGTGCCTGCATCAGTGCCACCGCCAACGCATCGCCCATTACCAGAGTGGCGGTGGTGCTTGAGGTTGGCGCAAGCTCTAACGGGCAAGCTTCACGCGGTACGGTGATTTGCAGATGGATATCGGCCAATTTCGCCATGTTGGAGTTGGGGTTGCCTGTCATGCTGATCACGCGAATACTCAAGCGCTTGAGCACGGGAAGCAGGGCGAGGATTTCTGATGATTCTCCGGAATTAGAGATGGCGAGTACGATATCGCCACGTTCAATCATTCCGAGATCCCCATGTGAAGCTTCACCCGGATGTACAAAAAAGGCAGACGTTCCTGTACTGGCTAAAGTGGCGGCAATTTTCTTACCAATATGGCCGGATTTGCCCATCCCCATCACCACGACTTTGCCCGTTTGATTGGCCAAAATCATCGCACAAGCACGCGCAAAATCGTCATTGATATACTGCTCTAGCTGTTGCAATGCATGGATTTCGGTTGCTAGCACTTGTTTAGCGACCGTTTGGTAATCAAATGAATGGGGCATCCTCATCTTCCTCTTTAGTACACGGCGATATTCATGAACGGAGATATTTTCTCACTTAGATGTTCATTAATAGGTAAGTAATGTAACCGATGAAAGAGCACAGTAAGAGTGCGCCTTCTAAGCGAGTGATTTGACGTTTTTTGCCCAAAGCGACCCCAACCAGCAGCAAAGAGACACCGAGCATCACCCAAAAGTCACGGCTCATGGCTTCAGGGCTAAGCAGAGAAGGGTTAAGTAAACCCGGTAAGCCCATCACCGCTAAAATGTTGAAAACGTTTGAGCCGATAATGTTACCGACCGCCATATCATCTTCGCCTTTAAGCGCGCCCGCCAATGAGGCAGCCAGCTCAGGTAAGCTGGTGCCCACCGCAATAATGGTTAAGCCGATCACCAGATCGCTCATCCCAAAATGCTTGGCAATCACTACCGCGTTATCGACCAGCATGCCTGCGCCAATCGGTAGCAGAATGAGGCCGACTACGACCCAAAATGCTGCTTTGGGGTTACTGACTCCAACCGGAATCTCCGATTCTTGTTCATCCAGCAAAGCATCGCCGTTTTGTTTCTCTTTGCGGCTCACTTGCAGCATGACCAAAATAAAGGCGGCAAACAGGGCGATCAGTAAGATGCCTTCATAGAAACCAAGGTGATTGTCCCACAAAATTGCACCGGCAATTAGGGTCACACCAATCATCATCGGCAGTTCTCGACGTAATACCGCAGAGCCCACTGAGAGCGGTTTAACGATCGCGGTGATACCTAAAATCAACGCGATATTGGCAATGTTTGAACCGAGGACGTTACCCACAGCAGTATCGGTTTTCCCCTCTAGGGCTGCGGTGGCGGAAACCATCATCTCTGGTGCTGAGGAGCCCATCGCGAGGATAGTCATACCGATCACTAAAGGAGAGATGCCAATATTGCGAGCTAATGCCGCAGATCCGAACACCAATTTGTCCGCGCCCCAAACTAGGATTGCGAGACCGATAAACAGAAAGACCACCGCTTCAATAAGCATGTTGATTCCCACGTAATTAATGAAAATAAAGGCCAAAGGCTTGGATGCACCATGACTATC